>NZ_JBHYYB010000013.1:0-154293 GCF_042752535.1 Kitasatospora sp. NPDC059327
CCGGTAACCACCCCCTGACGTGCCCAAACCTACGAATCCTTGAAACCCCCACCCCCCCCCCGGACCTTCGAACCCGGTGCACCCACCCGCCGCACCCCGGGGCCCACCCCCCCGCCCCACGGCCCCCGACCCCCCGCCCCCCCCCCCCCCGGACGCCCCGGCCGCCCCCCCTGGGGCGGGCCGGCCGGGCCGACTGATCATCAATTCCCTTGTCCGCCCCCTTGTTTGACCTTCGACTGCCCTGGGCAGGCGTTGGTCCAGACAAGGGGGCGGCCGCGTTTCGGCGCACTTTCAGGGATGTAACACTGCGTAACAAGTAGGAAATCCGAACTTTCGACCACTTCCGGGCCCGCAGCAGCCCGGAGGTCCTTCGTCAATCCCTCGGATGTCCGATATTCGGACGCACACGCCCGAAACCAGCACGCCGAACAATCATGTCCGATTATCGGTGAGGCCAGGAGTCACCCGCATTTCTGGCCCTTACATGCGCCTACCAGCGAGTAAATGCCCGATGGTGCGGGATCGATCGAACCAGAACGACCACATACTGAGACGGTCGCTCCGTGTGCTCATAACAAGAGAATCACAGCCTCGCCGCACTACTGCCCGAGCCGCCCAGGGGCATCTAGAGTCACGGCCAGTCACCGCGCCACCGGAGTGGGCCAGCCCCACCGCGCATCCCGGCTCCCGCCACTCAGGCGCGGCGCCCTCCTGAACCGAAGGGGACCCCTGTGCGTCACCGTTCAGCAGTTGTCGTGAGCATTGCCGTGATCGGCGCCCTCAGCATCAGCGCCTGCGGATCCCGCGGCGAGAAGAAGTCCGGGGACGGCAACGCCGGGGCGACCACCACCGTCACCATCGGCGTCGACGCCCCGCTCACCGGCGACCTCTCCGCCCTCGGCCTCGGCATCCGCAACTCCGTCGAGCTCGCCGTCAAGCAGGCCAACGAGAAGAACGAGGTCCCGGGCGTCAAGTTCGAGATCAAGGCCCTGGACGACACCGCCAAGCCCGCCCCGGGCCAGCAGAACGCCACCCAGCTGGTCGCCGACAAGAACGTCATCGGCGTCGTCGGCCCGCTGAACTCCAGCGTCGCCCAGTCCATGCAGCAGATCTTCAACGACGCCAAGCTCGTCCAGATCTCCCCCGCCAACACCGGCGTCGCCCTCAGCCAGGGCGAGAAGTGGGCCAGCGGCGTGAAGGCCCGCCCCTTCACGTCCTACTTCCGCACCGCCACCACCGACGCCGTCCAGGGCCCCTTCGCGGCCCAGTACCTGGTCAAGGACGCCAAGAAGACCAAGGTCTTCCTCATCGACGACCAGAAGACCTACGGCGCCGGCCTCGCCGCCACCTTCAAGGGCGAGTTCACCAAGCAGGGCGGCACCGTCGTCGGCGAGGAGCACGTCAACCCCGACGACCGCGACTTCGCCGCCGTCGTCACCAAGGTCAAGACCTCCGGTGCCGAGGCCGTCTACTACGGCGGCGAGTACCCCGCCGCCGGCCCGCTCTCCCTCCAGCTCAAGGACGCCGGCGTCAACATCCCGCTGATGGGCGGCGACGGCATCCAGAGCGGCGACTTCATCAAGCTCAACCCCAAGAGCCAGGGCGACTACGCCACCGCCGTCGGCCTGCCCGTCGAGGCGCTCCCGACCGCCGCCAAGTTCATCGCCGACTACAAGGCCGCCGGCTACAAGGACGCCTACGAGACCTACGGCGGCTACTCCTACGACAGCGCCTGGGCCATCATCCAGGGCGTCAAGGCCGTCGTGAGCGCCAACAGCGGCAAGCTCCCCGACAGCCCGCGCGCCAAGGTCGTCGACGCCGTCCAGAAGGTCTCCTTCGACGGCGTGACCGGCAAGGTCTCCTTCGACGAGTTCGGCGACACCACCAACAAGCAGCTCACCGTCTACACCGTCAAGGACGGCAAGTGGGCCGTGGAGAAGTCCGGCACCTTCAGCGGCTGAACCGACCGCACGTCGGAACCGAGGAACGGCTGAGCCGACCGCACGTCGGCGACGCCGCGGCACGTCGGAACGACCCGCGCGGGGGCACCACGAGTGCCCCCCCGCGCCCCCACATCCACCACCCACGCGGACCCACCACACGCACAACGGAGGCCCAGCGGTGCACGACCTACCGCAGCAGCTGGCCAACGGCCTGATCCTCGGCGCCCTGTACGGGCTCGTCGCGATCGGCTACACGATGGTCTACGGCATCGTCCAGCTCATCAACTTCGCCCACGGCGAGATCGTCATGGTCGGCGGCTTCGGCGCCCTGACCGCCTACCTCGCCCTCCCCGGCGGCACCACACTCTGGCTGGCCCTACCGCTGATGCTGATCGCCGGCGTCCTGGTCTCCACCCTCACCGCCGTCGCCGCCGAGCGCTTCGCCTACCGGCCGCTGCGCAGCGCCCCCCGGCTCGCACCGCTGATCACCGCGATCGGCCTGTCGATCGTCCTCCAGCAGCTCGTCTTCTCGTTCTACCCCGACGCCAAGAAGGCCCGGGTCTTCCCCAAGATCCCCGGCGACCCCTTCGAGCTCGGCTCCGTCACCATCCAGCGCAGCGACATCTTCCTGATCATCGCCGCCCCGCTCTGCATGCTCGCCCTCGGCTGGTTCGTCACCCGCACCCGCTCCGGCCGCGCCATGCAGGCGACCAGCCAGGACCCCGACACCGCCAAGCTCATGGGCATCGACACCGACCGGATCATCGTGATGGCCTTCGCCATCGGTGCCGCCTTCGCCGCCGTCGCCGCCGTCGCCTACGGCCTGCGCAGCGGCCAGGTCGACTTCCGGATGGGCTTCATCCTCGGCCTCAAGGCCTTCACCGCCGCCGTCCTCGGCGGCATCGGCAACATCTACGGCGCCATGCTCGGTGGCGTCGCCCTCGGCCTCGCCGAAGCCCTCGCCACCGGCTACATCCAGCACCTGCCCGGCATGCACCTCTTCGGGGGCGGCGCCTGGAAGGACGTCTGGGCCTTCGTACTCCTCATCGTCGTCCTGCTCGTCCGACCCCAGGGCCTGCTCGGCGAACGCGTCGCGGACAGGGCGTGAGCACCATGACCACCACCTCGACCACCGAGACCACCCCGGTCATCCCGCTCCCCGCCCGAGCAGCCGCCGCCCTCACCGGCATCGGCGCCGTCACCACCACCGCCTCCGCCCTGATGGCGTGGACCTGGACCGACGAGTTCCCCGGCGACCTCACCTACTACGGCTCCCCCGCCGGCCTCCAGTGGCTCGCGCTCACCTCCGGCCTGCTCACCCTCGCCGTGCTGCTGGCCACCCAGGGCGTCCCCGGCCTGCGCTGGCTCGCCCCCGCCCGCAGCAACAACGCCGTCCTGTTCGCCGCCGCCGGCGCCTTCGCCGTCAGCTGGTTCTCCGTCATCGCCATCGCGGTCGACCTCGGCGGCCTCGCCAACCTCGAACCCGGCGGCTGGGTCGCCGCCCTCGGCTCCCTGCTCGCCCTCGCCGGCACCCTCGGCCTGCCGCTCGACCGCCGCCTCCACGTCCCGCTGCGGATCCTCGACCGGCGGCTCTTCCTGCTCGTCCCGGCCGCGCCGATCGCCTGGTTCGCCACCCACGCCGTCCCCGAGGACAAGCCGGTCGCCCCGGTGCTGACCGCCCTGGCCGGCGCCCTCGTGATCGCCACCGGTGTCGTCCTGCTGCTCCAGCTGGGCCACCTCGCCAACAGCCGGCTCCGGCTCGGCACCGTCGAGCGGCCGCTGCCCGCCGCCCGGGAACTGCCCTCCTGGGTCGAGGTCCTGCTCATCGTCGCGGCCTTCGCGGTCGGCCTGTTCGCGATCACCTTCGGCATCGACACCGAGTACGGCGAGCTCTTCATCGCCTACCTGCTGCTGGCCGGCGCCGTGATCCCCGCCCTCGGCAAGGCCGGCCTGCTGGCCCGGCTGCGCGCGCTGACCGTCAAGCACCGCCCGGTCACCACCGGCGCCGCCTTCGCCGCCGCCGCGGGCTTCCCGTTCACCCAGACCAGCGACCAGTACACCTCGGTCGCCGCCAACATCCTGATCTTCGCCACGGTCGCGCTCGGCCTCAACATCGTCGTCGGCCTGGCCGGCCTGCTCGACCTCGGGTACGTCGCCTTCCTCGGCGTCGGCGCCTACGCCGCCGCCCTGGTCTCCGGCTCCCCCGCCTCGCCGATCCAGGTCCAGTTCCCGTTCTGGGCCGCGATGCTGACCGGCGCCGTGGTGTCGATGATCTTCGGTGTCCTGATCGGCGCCCCCACCCTGCGGCTGCGCGGCGACTACCTCGCCATCGTCACCCTCGGGTTCGGCGAGATCTTCCGCATCACCATGCTCAACCTCAACGGCACCACCGGCCCGAAGATCACCAACGGCTCCAACGGCATCCCGCGGATCCCCGACCTCCAGATCTTCGGCTTCGACCTCGGCAAGCCGCACACCGTCCTCGGCGTCGAACTCGGCCGGTTCTCCAACTACTACCTGCTGATGCTGCTGGTCACCGCCCTGGTGGTGCTGGTCTTCGCCCGCGTCGGCGACTCCCGCATCGGCCGCGCCTGGGTCGCCATCCGCGAGGACGAGACCGCCGCCGAAGCCATGGGCATCAACGGCTTCCGGCTCAAGCTCCTCGCCTTCGCCCTCGGCGCCTGCCTCGCCGGCCTCGCCGGCACCGTCCAGGCCCACGTCAGCTACACCGTCACCCCCGACCAGTACACCTTCGCCGAGGCCCTGCCGCCCAACTCCGCCTTCCTGCTCGCCGCCGTCATCCTCGGCGGCATGGGCACCATCAGCGGCCCGCTGGCCGGCGCCACCCTGCTCTTCCTCGTCCCGAAGAAGCTCGAATTCCTCTCCAACTACCAGCTGCTCGCCTTCGGCATCGCCCTCATCGTGCTGATGCGCGTGCGCCCCGAAGGGCTCATCCCCAACCGGCGCCGCCAGCTCGAATTCCACGAGGCCGCGATCCCCGCGCAGCCCACCGGCGACACCGTCGCCCTCACCAAGGCAGGGGCGTGACCAGCCAGATGACCACCACCGACGCCCCCGCTTCGGTCTCCGACCGGCCCGGCCCCGCCCGACCCCTGCTCGAAGTCTCCGGCGTCACCATGCGGTTCGGCGGCCTCACCGCCGTCAACGACGTCTCCCTCACCGTCGGCGAGGGCGAGATCATCGGCCTGATCGGCCCCAACGGCGCCGGCAAGACCACCTTCTTCAACTGCCTCACCGGCCTCTACGTGCCGACCGAGGGACGCGTCGCCTACCGCGGCACCGTCCTGCCCCCCAAGCCCCACCTCGTCACCCAGGCCGGCATCGCCCGCACCTTCCAGAACATCCGGCTCTTCGCCAACATGACCGTCCTGGAGAACGTCCTGGTCGGCCGGCACAGCCGGACCAACGAAGGCATCTTCTCCGCCATCCTGCGCGGACCCCGCTACCACCGCGCCGAGGCCGAGAGCCGCGCCCGCGCCATGGAACTCCTGGAGTTCACCGGGCTCGCCGACAAGGCCGACCACCTCGCCCGCAACCTCCCCTACGGCGAGCAGCGCAAGCTGGAGATCGCCCGGGCCCTCGCCTCCGACCCCGGCCTGCTGCTCCTCGACGAGCCCACCGCCGGCATGAACCCGCAGGAGACCCGGGCCGCCGAGGAGCTGGTCTTCGCCATCCGTGACCGGGGCATCTCCATCCTCGTCATCGAGCACGACATGCGGTTCATCTTCAACCTGTGCGACCGCACCGCCGTCCTGGTCCAGGGCCAGAAGATCGTCGAAGGCGACCGCGAGACCGTCCAGAGCGACGAGCGCGTCATCACCGCCTACCTCGGCGCGCCGCTCGAAGGCACCGCCCCCGCAGCAACGGAGACCGACCAGTGACCGCACTCCTCGAGGTCAAGGACCTCCGCGTCGCCTACGGCAAGATCGAAGCCGTCAAGGGCATCAGCTTCACCGTCAACCAGGGCGAGGTCACCACCCTGATCGGCACCAACGGCGCCGGCAAGACCACCACCCTGCGCACCCTGTCCGGCCTGCTCAAGCCCACCGGCGGCACGGTCACCTTCGACGGCCGACCCCTCACCACCGTCCCCGCCCACAAGATCGTCGCGCTCGGACTCGCCCACTCCCCCGAAGGCCGGCACATCTTCCCCCGGATGACGATCGAGGAGAACCTGCTGCTCGGCGCGTTCCTGCGCAGCGACACCGCCGGCATCGCGGCCGACGTGGAACGCGCCTACGGCCTGTTCCCCATCCTCGGCGAGCGGCGCAAGCAGGCCGCCGGCACCCTCTCGGGCGGCGAGCAGCAGATGCTCGCGATGGGCCGCGCGCTGATGTCCCGGCCGAAGCTGCTGATGCTCGACGAACCCTCGATGGGCCTCTCCCCGCTGATGATGCAGAAGATCATGGCGACCATCGTCGAGCTCAAGGCCTCCGGCACGACCATCCTGCTGGTCGAGCAGAACGCCCAGGCCGCGCTCTCGCTCTCCGACCACGGCTACGTGATGGAGACCGGCCGCATCGTCCTCAAGGGCACCGGCGCCGACCTGCTGCACGACGAGTCCGTCCGCAAGGCCTACCTCGGCGAGGACTGACCCGGCACCCGAACGGCGAGGGGCCCCGTCCGACCGGACGGGGCCCCTCGCCGTTCCGCGCGGGACTTCTCAGGCCTCCGAGGCGCCCTCGTCGGCCTTCTTCCTGTCCTGCGCCTCACCCTCCTCGATCACGGCCTCCGCGACCGCGGCCATCGTCATCCGACGGTCCATCGAGGTCTTCTGGATCCACCGGAAGGCGGCCGGCTCGTTCAGACCGAACTTGGTCTGCAGCACGCTCTTCGCCCGGTCCACCAGCTTGCGGGTCTCCAGCCGCTGGGTGAGATCCGCGATCTCCTCCTCCAGCGTCCGCATCTCGGTGTAGCGGGACACCGCCATCTCGATCGCGGGCACCAGGTCGCTCTTGGAGAACGGCTTCACGATGTAGGCCATCGCGCCCGCGTCCCGGGCCCGGTCCACCAGCTCGCGCTGCGAGAACGCGGTCAGCATCAGGACGGGCGCCAGGTGCGCCTCGTGGATCTGCTCGGCGGCGGAGAGCCCGTCCAGCACGGGCATCTTCACGTCCAGGATCGCCAGGTCGGGCCGCAGCTCCTGGACCAGCTTCACCGCCGTCGCCCCGTCACCGGCCTCGCCGACGACGGTGTACCCCTCCTCTTCGAGCATCTCCTTCAGGTCGAGGCGGATCAACGCCTCGTCCTCGGCGATCACAATTCGGGTGATCTGGGGCATATCGGTCTCAAGCGGCTCTGCCTGCTCGTCGGCGGTGCTCACGGGGCTCCTCATTCCGGCGGGGTACTGCATGCACGAGGGTACCTAGCTGCGCCGAACAACGCGCGCAGGGTATCCTGCACGAGCGCAAACCAGCCGGGTTGGTGGAAGGGCAGACACGATCGCCTCAAAAGCGATTGCTCGAAAGGGCGTGTGGGTTCGAATCCCACACTCGGCACCCGTTATCTCCTCGCATTCCCAGGTCATGGGGAATTCATCACATTCGGTGAATCGCCCACGAACCCACTTCCACGCGACCGCGCGCTTCCCATGCTGATGCGCATGACCAGCTCATCCGTTCGCGAACAAGCCGTCCTCCTCCTGCGCCAAGGCGTCCGCAACCGCGACGTCTCCCGTCGCCTCGGAGTCCCGCAGAGCACCGTCGGCGACTGGAAGCACCACGACCTCGCCAAGCGCGGCATGCTCCCCGGCCGCAAGCGCTCCACGTGCGCCCACTGCTACGGCGACGAGCTCGACCGACCCGCGTACGCGTACCTGTTGGGCCTCTACCTCGGCGACGGCCACATCCTGCTGCCCAACGAGCACCGCAGGACCCAGAGCCTCCAGATCACCTGTGACGACAAGTGGCCCGGCATCGCCGATTCCGCGGAGACGGCCATGCGCCGGGTCCTCCCGAGGAACACACCCTGCCGGGTCCGCCGTACCGGCTGCCACGACGTCAAGATCCACTCGAATCACCTGACCTGCCACTTCCCCCAGCACGGCCCCGGCAAGAAACACGCTCGCGCCATAGCCCTGGAGCCCTGGCAGCAGGAGATCGTCGACGCCCACCCCTGGGAGTTCCTCCGGGGCCTGATCCACTCCGACGGCTGCCGGATCACCAACTGGGCGACCCGCACCGTCAACGGCGTCGTTCGGCGGCACGAGTACCCGCGCTACTTCTTCACCAACACCTCGACCGACATCATCCGCCTCTTCACCGACACCCTCGACGCCGTCGGCGTGCGCTGGAAGGCCTCGGCCCCGCGCCCGACCGGCCAGGTCAACGTCTCCGTCGCGCGCAAGGAGTCCGTCGCCCTCATGGACGCCCACATCGGGCCCAAGTACTGACCCCGGCGCGGCTCCCCCCGGAGGCGGAGCCGCACCGACGTCCGGTCAGTTGTCCAGCGTCCCCACGTGGTGGACGCGGACGAGGTTGGTGGACCCGGCCAGGCCGGGCGGGGAGCCGGCGGTGATGACGACGATGTCGCCCTTGCGGCAGCGCCCGAGCGAGAGCAGCGCGGCGTCGACCTGTTCGACCATCTCGTCCGTGGTGGGGGCGAAGGGGCCGAGGAAGGTCTCCACGCCCCAGGTGAGGGCGAGTTGGCTGCGGACGGCGGGCTCGTAGGTGAAGGCGAGCACCGGGATCGGCGAGCGGGAGCGGCTGAGGCGGCGGGCGGTGTCGCCGGACTGGGTGAAGGCGATCAGGTACTTGGCGCCCAGGAAGTCGCCGATCTCGGTGGCCGCGCGGGCGACGGCACCGCCCTGGGTGCGCGGCTTGGTGCCGGCGGTGAGCGGCGGGAGGCCGGCCGAGAGGACGTCCTGTTCGGCGGCCTCGATGATGCGGCCCATGGTCCGGACCGTCTCCACCGGGTACTTGCCGACGGAGGTCTCGCCGGAGAGCATCACCGCGTCGCTGCCGTCGAGGACGGCGTTGGCCACGTCGGAGGCCTCGGCCCGGGTGGGGCGGGAGGCGTTGATCATCGAGTCCAGCATCTGGGTGGCGACGATGACCGGCTTGGCGTTGCGCTTGGCCAGCTTGACGGCGCGCTTCTGGACCATCGGGACCTGTTCGAGGGGCATCTCCACGCCCAGGTCGCCGCGGGCCACCATGACGCCGTCGAAGGCGTCCACGATGGATTCCAGGTTCTCGACCGCCTGCGGCTTCTCCACCTTGGCGATGACCGGGACGAAGCGTCCCTCCTCCGCCATCACGCGGTGGACGTCCTCGATGTCGCGGCCGCTGCGGACGAAGGAGAGCGCGATCAGGTCGGCACCGGTCCGCAGGGCCCAGCGCAGGTCGGCGACGTCCTTGTCGCTGAGCGCGGGGACGGAGACGGCCACGCCGGGGAGGTTGAGGCCCTTGTGGTCGGAGACCAGGCCGCCCTCGACGACGGTGCAGCGGACCAGCGGGCCGTCGACCGCGACGACCTCCAGGGTGACCCGGCCGTCGTCGACGAGGATCCGCTCGCCGCTCGTGACGTCGGCGGCCAGGCCCGGGTAGGTGGTGCCGCAGATGTTCTGGTCTCCCACGACGCCCTTGTCGGTGGAGATGGTGAACGTGTCGCCGCGTTCGAGAAGTACCGGACCTTCGGCGAAGGTCTCCAGGCGGATCTTCGGGCCTTGAAGGTCGGCGAGCACACCGACGCTGCGGCCGGTCTCGTCGGCGGCCTTGCGGACCCGGCGGTAGCGCTCCTCGTGCTCGACGTGGGAGCCGTGGCTCAGATTGAGGCGGGCGATGTCCATCCCGGCGTCGACCAGGGCCTTGATCTGGTCGTACGAGTCGGTGGCTGGCCCGAGAGTACAGACGATTTTTGCTCGGCGCATACTGCTGAGGGTAGGCATTACCGGCGCGTAACATCGACGCCCGTCCGACCAGCGGGATGACCTTTGCAGGAAGGCGAGTTGAACAATCTGACACAGGGTCGGACAGGTGTGCGCGCGGCGGCCGGCGCGGACCTCCCGATGCGATTCCGTGAAGGGGTGTTCACCCCCGGTTCACCGTGACTTCCCGCGCCGCTCGCGGCCCGGCGGGACGCTCGTCACCCGGGTGGGAGCCCGGACAGTGATCCGACGAGGGGGGAATCGTCCGGCATGAAGCGTGTGTTCGGAGTGGTCGCAGCGTTGGTGCTGCTCGGCGGGGTGGCGTTCGCGCTGCTCAGGTCGCCCGGGGGCGACCCGGGGCCCAAGGTCGTCACCGTCACCGGAGTGATCGGATCCGAGAAGCGCGACTTCTTCAAGGACCCGGCCGTCATCGCGGAGCTGGCGGCCCAGGGCCTCAAGGTCGAGGCGCAGACGACCGGTTCGTGGCTGATGAGCGAGAGCAAGGTCGACCAGCTCGACTTCACCTTCCCCGCCAGCCTGTCCCCGGCCGAGGCGATCCGCAAGCAGCTGCAGGTGAAGGACGCGCCGATCCGCCCGTTCTACTCGCCGCTGGTGGTCCTGGCGCACCAGTCCACGGCCAAGGTGCTGGCACGGAACGGGCTGGCCTCCCAGGATCAGAACTCCCGGGTGTGGACGTTCAAGATGGACGAGTACCTCACCCTGGTCAAGGCCGGCAGGAAGTGGGAGGAACTCGCCGGGGCCAAGGACGAGTCGGACCTCAGCGGGTCGATCTTCATGACCACCACCGACCCTGCCGAGTCCTCCTCCGGCGCCCTGTACATCGCTCTCGTCTCCTACCTGTTGAACAACCACCAGGTGGTGTCGAACGACACCGAGGTGCAGCAGACCAGGGGCGTCCTGCAGACGCTGACCGCCAAGCAGGGCATCCAGAAGAGCAGCAGTGACGAGCCGTTCCGGGACTTCCTCTCGAACGTCGGCAATCCGCTGGTGCTCGCCTACGAGTCGCAGGCGGCCCAGCTGACGGTGGAGGGCAAGAGCACCGGCGACATGGTGGTGCTGTACCCGGACACCACCATCTCCTCCGACCACACCATCGTCGGGCGCACCGAGGCCGGGCAGAAGCTGGCCAACCTGCTGCGCGACAACGAGCGGCTGCGCAAGCTGGAGGCCACGTACGGCTTCCGGCCGCAGTCGGACCCCAAGGCCTTCGGCCTGCAGACCGCCGGCCGGGAGAATCCCGCCTTCGCGGCGGAGCTGGCGCCGGCCGGGGTGAAGCAGGCGCCGGTGCCGGAGTCCGCGGTGCTGGCCAAGCTGGTCGACGCGGCCAAGGGGAAGTGACCGGCCGATGGCGATCAGGACCGGCGGCACGACGGCAGGCCCGGCACCCGGCTCGACCGCCGGCGCAGCGGGCGGCACAGCAGCGGGCGGCACCACGGGCGGCACAGCAGCGGGCGGCACCACGGGCGGCACCACGGACGGCACGGCACACGGCAGGCTCGACGGCAGGACAGGCGGCACGGTGATGGGGACGAGCAGGGCGGGGGCCGCGCTGCGGCGCGGCGGGCGGGCGGTGGCGGCGGGGGTGGCCCTGCTGGTGGCGGTGACGGCGTGCACGTCCTCGCCGGCGCCGGCGCCCAGGCAGAGCGACGCGCCCGCGCCGACCGCGCGGGCGGGGGTGCTGCGGGTGCTGGCCGGGAGCGAACTCCAGGACATGGCTCCCGTCCTGGAGGAGGCGCAGAAGGCGACCGGGGTGACCGTCCAGTTCTCCTGGACCGGGTCGCTGGACGGCGCGGACGCGGTGGCCTCGGGCCGGGCCGACGGCAAGTACGACGCGCTGTGGTTCCCGTCCAACCACTACCTGCGGCTGGACGACACGGGGAAGTCCAAGCTGTTGTCCGAGACGCCGGTGATGGTGTCGCCGGTGGCGGTGGGGGTGCGCTCCTCCGCGTTGGGCGAGCTGGGCTGGGGGGACGGCTCGAAGGTGAGCTGGGCGCAGCTGGCGGACGCGGCCTCGACCGGCAAGCTGGCGTACGGGATGGCCGATCCGTCGCGGTCCAACTCGGGGTTCTCGGCGCTCGTGGCGGTGGCCTCGGCGTTCTCGGGGGCGGACGGGGCGCTCACGGACGCGGATGTGCGGAAGGCGACGCCGTCGCTGAAGCAGTTCTTCACGGGGCAGAAGCTGACCTCGGGGTCGTCCGGCTGGTTGGCGCAGGCGTACACGCGGGCGGAGCAGGGCCGGGTCGGGGCGCTGGTGAACTACGAGTCGGTGCTGCTGTCGCTGAACAAGACCCTGGCGGCGGACCAGCGGTTGACGGTGGTGCGCCCGACCGACGGCGTGGTGTCGGCGAACTATCCGTTGACGCTGTTGAGTTCGTCGGCGCAGCGGGAGCGGGACTCCTTCCAGCGGCTGACGGAGTACCTGCTGAAGGAGGACACGCAGAAGCGGATCTCGGAGCTGACGCTGCGGCGTCCGGTGGCGGCGGGGGTGGCGCCGGCGGCGTCGTTGCCGGCGGACCGGCGGCGTGAGCTGCCGTTCCCCGGCAACAAGGCGGTCGCGGACGGGCTGTTGGCCTCGTACCAGGACGAGCTGCGCCGGCCGTCGCGGACGGTGTACGTGCTGGACACCTCGGGGTCGATGGCGGGTGGGCGGCTGGCGGCGCTGAAGTCGGCGATGGGCCGGCTGACCGGGGCGGACGATCCGCGCGGGGTGCGGCGGTTCCGCAACCGGGAGGAGGTCACGCTGCTGTCGTTCGCGTCCAAGGTGAAGTCGACGAAGACCCACACGGTGCCGGCGACCGGGGCGCAGCAGGAGCTGGCGTCGATCAACGCGGATGTGCAGGCGTTGTCGGCGGACGGCGGGACGGCGGTGTACAGCTCGCTGCAGGAGGCGTACAAGGTGCTCGACCGTCAGCAGGCGGCGGCGGGGGACGACCGGTTCACGTCGATCGTGGTGATGACGGACGGCGAGAGCAACGAGGGCGCGTCGGACAAGGACTTCCGGAGCTTCTACAACGGGTTGTCGGCGGCGCAGAAGGCGGTGCCGGTGTTCCCGATCCTGTTCGGGGACGCGGCGAAGAACCAGTTGCAGGGGATCGCGGACCTGTCCGGCGGCAAGCTGTTCGACGGGACGGCTTCGCTGGACGGCGCGTTCGAGGAGATCCGTGGGTACCAGTAGCGGCGCCGGCCCGGCCGGGAGGGCGGGCGGGCGGCGGGTGGTGGGCTATCTGGAGTCGACCCGCAACATGGTCGGTTGCGGGGCGGGGGCGGTCGGGCTGCTGCTGCATTTCGTGGGGCTCGGCGGGGTGTGGTGGCCGGGGATCGTGGCGGCGCTGTACACCGCGGGTGTGCTGCTGACGCCGCGGCCGCGGGTCCTGCCGCCCCGGGTGGCGCAGGTCGCGCCGCCCGTGCCGCCGGCGCCGCCGGAGTGGGCGGCGCTGGAGGTGCTGGCCGGTTATCTGGGGACGGTGGCGGTGCCGCCGTCGGTGGAGTTGGGCGCGCTGTTGGCGCGGTTGCGGGTGGCCGGGCCGGGGCCGGCGGCGGAGCGGATCGTGCTGCGGCGGCTGCCGGTGGCGGTGGACGGGTACCTGCGGGCCCGGACCTGGCAGCGGTGGACGCCGGACGGGGCCGACCCGGGGGTGGCGCTCGCCCGTGAGGTGGAGCTGATGTCGGCGGCGCTGGCCGGCTGAGCGGGCGGGGCGGCCGGGGGCCGACGGGCCGCCCGGGCGTGGTCCGGGCGGCCGTCCCGGGGGCGGGTCACGCCTCCAGGGCGCCGGCCAGTTCGGCGCGCCGGCGGACGCCGAGTTTGCGGAAGCTGTTGGTCAGGTGGGTCTCCACCGTCCGGACGGCCAGGTGCAGCATCGCGGCGATCTCGGCGTTGGAGTGGCCGGCCGCGGCCAGTCGGCAGATCCGCAGTTCGCTGTCGGTGAGGGCCTCCGCCCCGGCGTGTTCGCCGCGGCCGCGGCGGGCGCCGCTGGCGCGCAGGGCCTCCACGGCGACGGCCCGCTGCCGGACCGCGCCGAGCCGTTCGGCCCGGCCGGCGGCCTCGCGCAGGGCCCGGCGGGCGGCGCCGCGCCGGCCGCCGTCGGCGAGCAGGCGGCCGTAGGTGATCAGCGCGGGGATGAGTTCGGTCTCGACCTCCGCGGTGCGCAGCAGTTCGACGGCTTCGGCGGCGAGGTCGAGGCCGTGGCGGCCGCCGGTGGCGGCGCCGAGGGCGCGCAGGGCGCGGCCGACGACGCGCGGGGTGCCCCAGATCCGGGCGAGCCGCAGTTCCTCCTCGGCGAGGGCGACGGCGGGGCCGGGCTCGCCGAGGGCGATGTGGCAGTCGGCGGCCGCGGAGCGCCAGGGGGTGACGATGGGGCTGTGGACCTGCCGTTCGCTCTGGCGGCGTCCGCATTCCATCAGGTCGGCGAGGGCTTCGGCCGGTTCGCCGGTGGCCAGCCGGAGCAGGCCGCGGGCGTACAGGTACTCGTTCCACTCCCAGGAGCCCTGGGCGCGGTCGGCGGCGACGGCGCGGGCGAGGCCGTGGGCCTGCCAGTGGCGGCCGGTCTCGGTGAGGGCGATGACGGCCTGGGCGACGAGGTGGGCGTTCTGCTGTCCGAGCAGGCCGGCGTAGTGGCCGGTGGGCGCGTCGGTGGCGGCGGTGTCGCGGTCCCCCGCGCGGGCTCCGACCGGTTCGCCGGGGCCGTGGCCGGGCCCTGCCCCTGCCCCGGCGAAGACCTCGGCGAAGGCCTCGACGCTGCCGGGCGCGGCGCCGGCCGGGCCCGTCGGGGCGAGGCCCCGCACGGTCGGCGCGGTGGCGTCCGACCCGAGCTCCGCCGGTGCGCCGCACCACCAGGACCGGACGGACCGCTCGGACCGCTCGGCGGCCTCGCCGCCGGCCCGTCCCCGCGCCCCGCTCCAGGGCCCGTGCCGACCGTTCTGGACGGTGGGCCGAGGAGCCGGCCCGTCGGCGGGCGGGCCCGCCGGACCGGCGGTGTCCCCGCCCTCCGGCACCCCGGCGGCCAGGGACATCGCGGTCGGCCCGGTGAGGGCGAGGTCGTCCAGCAGTTCCTGGTACTCCCCCCGCATCACCCGGGTCTCGGCCCGGACGCTCAGCAGGCACTGGTACCCGGGGTCGAGCGACGGCCCCCGGTACGCGGCCAGGCCGCGCGCCACGACGCGGTCCGTCTCGGGCAGCAGGTCCGCCCACTGGGCGAGGGTGGCGGCCGAGACCAGCACGTAGGAGCGGCAGAGCGGGTCCACCGGGGCGTCGAGCAGTTCCCTGACCCGCCCGGCCACCTGGGCGGCGGAGAGCACGCCGCTGGTCGAGTCGAACTCGGTGAGCAGCGCGTACGCGGGCGGCGCGAGCCGGTGCTGGGTGCGGGCGGCGAACCGTTGGACGCCCTCGACCACCTGGAGCCAGCTGTGGCCGTCGTGCGCGGCGATCAGCGCGGCGGCGGCCTGCACGGCGTGGACGAGGTCGTCGCGGTCGGCGAAGCGTTCGGCGAGTTCCTCCATCAGCTCCAGCGCGGCGGGGGCGTCACCGCGGGCGGCCAGCACGGCGCCGAGCGTGTTGGCGGTCTGGAAGACGCCTTCGTCGGACTGCTGGAGGTGGACGGCCTCGGCGAGGTGGCGGACGCCGGCGGTGCGCTCGGCGGGGCCCAGGGTGACTTCCAGGCCGCCCAGCTCGGTGAGCACCAGGCCGCGCCGGCGGTCGCTGAGCGGCTCGGTGAGGGCGCGGCGCAGCAGGGCGACGGCGTCCTCGGGGCGGTCGGCCTCGGCGGCCTTGCGGGCGGCGCGGCGCAGTGCTTCGGCGGCCCAGCGCGGGTTGGGGGCGGGGGTGAACAGGAGGTGCCCGGCGACGCGTTCGTCGGGTGCCCCGCCGCGGTGCAGGAACTCGGCGGCGGCGCGGTGGACGCGGGCGCGGTGGCCGGGTTCGTGGCCGGCCAGGACGGCGTCGGCGAGCAGCGGGTGGGCGAAGCGGGGCCAGCGGCCGGGTCCGGGGTCGTCGAGCAGCCGCTGGGCGGTGAGTTCGGCGAGCCAGCCGGCGGTCTGGTCGGGGTCGGTGCCGGCGAGTTCGGCGAGCATCGGGACCGGGTCGCAGTCGCCGGCGCCGGGCAGCGGCGCGCTGCGGGCGGCCGGGTGCTCCTGCATCCGGGCGAGCGCGCGGGCCGCGCCGAGGGCGCGTTCACCGCCGCCGCGCAACCACTGTTCGACGGCTTCGGGGAACGCGCCACCGGGCAGCCGGGCGCAGCTGTCGGGCAGCTGCCGCAGGGCGGCGTGGGCGCGGGGCGGCGGCAGGGCCGGCAGGCCGACGAGGGCCGGGGGCGCGGGGAGCGCGGTGAAGGCGGTGGGGCCGGGCCCGTCGGGGTGGTCGCGCAGGTCGGAGAGGAGCGCGGTGAGCAGCAGCGGGTTGCCGCCGGTGGCGTGCGCGCAGGCGGCGGCGAGGGTGGGCGGGGCGCCGAGCCCGAGGTGGAGTTCGGCGAGCCGGATGGCGGCGGTGGTGTCCAGGGGGCCCAGCCGGGTGGTGTCGGCCAGGCCGGGGGGCAGGCCGCGGCCGAACCGCGCGGGCGGGGTGCCGAGGGCGGCCTGGCGGCGTTCGGTGGCCAGCAGGAGGACGGGCAGCCGGTCGATCCGGCGGGCGAGCTGGAGCAGCCAGTCCCGGGAGGGCCGGTCGGCGAGGTGGATGTCGTCGACGGCGAGCAGGACGGGGTGGTGGGCGGCGTGCAGGCGCAGCAAGGACCAGAGGTCGGCGTCGGTGTCCGGTGCGCGACCGGGTCCGGCGGGCGGTGTGCCGAGGCCGGGGACCGCCTCGAACAGCTGGCGGGCGGCGGCGAAGGGGGTGGTGGCCTCGTCGGCGGAGCAGCGGGCCCACAGGACGGTGCTGCCGTGGGCGGACTCGCGGCGGGCGGCTTCGGCGAGCAGGGCGCTGCGGCCGGTGCCGGCGGCGCCGGTGAGCAGCAGGACGCCGCCGGTGCCGGCGCGGGTCCGGGCGGCGAGCGCGGCGATCCGGCGCAGCTGGGAGTCGCGGGCCGCGAGGTGCGGTGGTGCGGCGACGGCCCGGTCCTGGTGGTGTCCCCGCGTCCTGACGGTGCTCATCTGCTTCCCTCCCGCGACGCCCGCCGGATGACCGGACGGGCATGTTTCCCCGTTGTGCGGGGAAACGGCTTGACGCCGTGTCAGCGGCTCGGCTAGAGCTGTGATTCTCGTCGCACCCCTTCCGGAGCCGCACATCACCCCTACCCGACCCGCCCGGCACCCCCCGTCGGGCCCCGCACCGCCCCCGCCCGGGATCGGGCGGCGCGTCTCGTCCGCGTGTCCGCACGGCGCTGCGCTGCTCCGATGCCGCCGGGTGGCCGATCTCGTGGTGGACCACGATGGTCGTGGCCGCCCGTGGCGGGGACCATGGAGCCTACCGGGGGGCCGTCGTCGTCCCCGCATCGCACGCCGCACGCCTCCGCCCGCCGGGTTCACGCACCGCCCCTCGGCGCGGCGCACCGGCCGTTCGGTGGCGGGCCGGGACCTTTGAGGAGGGGGCCAGATTTGACTGTCCTGCACACCGACCACGAACGCCGCGCCGTGCCCCGGCACGCTCCCGCGTCGACCGGTCAGCGCATGGTGCCGCCACAACGCCCGACCGCCCGCCACGTCGCCCCGTCTGCCGCTCCCCCGTCCAGCGGTGGCCGGACCAGTGTCGTCGTGCAGGCCGCGGACCCGATCTCGCGGGCCGGCGCGGAGGCGCAGCTGCGCCGTCACCCGGGCCTGGAGCTGGCGGACCCGGCTCCGGGCACGCCGACCACGCCGGGGGCGGTCACCGTCCTGCTGGCCGAGTCGGCGGACGCCGCCGTGATGGCGAATCTTCGGCGGCTGGTGCGCGGCGCGGACCAGCGGGTGGTGCTGGTCGTCGAGCGGATGCGCGAGGCGGAGCTGCTGGAGGCGGTGGAGTGCGGGGTGGCCGCGATCATCTGGCGCCGCGAGGCGACCGCCGAGCGGCTGGGCCGGGCGGTGCTCGCCGCGGCCCGGGGTGACGGGGATCTGCCGGCGGACCTGCTGGGGCGCCTGATCAGCCAGGTGGGCCGTTTGCAGCGCAGTGTCCAGGGGATGCCGGGGCATGCGCCGGCGGGCCTGTCCGAGCGGGAGTCGGACGTACTGCGACTGGTGGCCGAGGGCTGGGACACGGGGGAGATCGCGGCCCGGCTGTCGTACTCCGAGCGCACGGTCAAGAACGTGCTGCACGGGCTGACCACCCGTCTGCAGTTGCGCAATCGGGCACATGCCGTCGCCCATGCGGTCCGCGAGGGCTACATCTAGGCCCGACGGCCCCCGCCCGCCCCGCCCCACCCCACCCCGCCCCGCCCCGCCCCGCCGCGATTGCGCCCCGCGGCGGGGCGGGCGTGCTCGGGCGACCGCGAGGCGGGCGGGGCCGTGCGTACGTGGGCGGGCGGGGCGGTGTCACGAACGAGTCGCCAAGATCTCACCTGCTGGAAACGTTCCGGGGCTATCCATCGACCCGGTCGCGCGGCACACTTCTACGCGCGTACTTCTACGCGCGTCACCAGTACCGTTGACGATCCGTTCGCCGTCCCCACCCGGGAGAGTCGTCCATGCCTCTGAACCGCCGTGACTTCGTCACCCGGTCCGCCGCCACCGCCGCCGGCGCAGCCCTCGTGAGCGGCGCCGGCCTCGCCGCGGCCTCGCCCGCCGCGGCGGCCGGCCCGGACGGGGCCCGGGCCAAGGGCCCGGCCAAGAAGCAGGCCTTCACCGTCATGGGCACCACCGACCTGCACGGCCGGGTGCTCAACTGGGACTACTTCACCGACGCGGTCTACGCCGACAAGGCGCACAACGAGGTCGGCCTCGCCAAGATCTCCACGCTGGCCAAGCAGGTCCGCGAGGAGAAGGGCTGGGACCGCACCCTGCTGATCGACGCCGGTGACACCATCCAGGGCACCCAGCTGACCTACTACTACGCCCGGGTCGACCCGATCGCCACCGACGCCGACACCGCTCCCGAGCACCCGATGGCGCTCGCCATGAACACCATGGAGTACACGGCCGCGGCGCTCGGCAACCACGAGTTCAACTACGGCATCGACACCCTGCGCGCCTACGAGGAGCAGCTGGACTTCCCGCTGCTGGGCGCCAACGCGCTGAACGCCAAGAACGACAAGCCGGCCTTCCCGCCGTTCGTGATCCGCAAGCTGAAGCTGGGCGGCGGCCCGGCCCTCAAGGTCGGCATCCTGGGCCTGACCAACCCGGGCATCGCGATCTGGGACAAGGCGAACGTCGCCGGCAGGATGACCTTCCCCGGCATCGTGGAGACCGCCAGGATCTGGGTGCCCAAGGTCAAGGCGGCCGGCGCGGACGTCGTCGTGGTGGCCTGCCACTCCGGGATGGACGAGGCGACCTCCTACGGCGACCAGCTGCCGTGGGCGGAGAACGTGTCGGTCGCGCTGGCCGAGCAGGTCGCGGGCATCGACGCCGTCCTGGTGGGCCACGCGCACAAGGAGATCCCGCAGCGCCTGGTGGTCAACAAGGAGACCGGCCGCACGGTCGTGCTCTCCGAGCCGCTCTGCTGGGGCCAGCGGCTGACCTGCTTCGACTTCGAGGTGGAGCTCGACAAGGGCGCCTGGAAGGTGGTCTCGCTCTCCTCCCGGGTGCTGAACTCCAACACCGTCCCGGAGGACCCGGAGATCGTCGGCCTGATGACCGACCAGCACAAGAAGGTGGTCGAGTACGTCAACCAGGTCATCGGCACCGCGAAGATCCAGCTGTCGATCGCCGAGGCGCCGTTCAAGGACGTGCCGATCATCGACCTGATCGGCCGCGTCCAGGCGGACGTGGTCAAGGAGGCGCTGGCCGGCGGCCAGTACGCCAAGCTGCCGGTGCTGGCACAGGCCGCGCCGTTCAACCGCAGCGCGGTGATCCCGGCCGGCCAGGTCAAGCTGCGCGACGCGGCCGGCCTGTACATCTACGAGAACACCCTGGAGGCCCGGATCCTGACGGGTGCCCAGCTCAAGGACTACCTGGAGTTCTCCGCCAAGTACTACGCCCAGCTCGCCCCGGACGCGCCGGTCGACAAGGCCACCCTGACCAACGCGCAGAACACCCCGGACTACAACTACGACGCGGTGTACGGCCTGAGCTACGACATCGACATCGCCCAGCCGGTCGGCTCCCGGATCGTCAACCTCTCCTTCGAGGGCAAGCCGGTCGACCCCGCCGCCCAGTTCGTCCTCGCGGTCAACAACTACCGCGCCAACGGCGGCGGCAACTTCCCGCACGTCGCGGCCGCGCCGAAGGTGTGGGCCAACTCGGACGAGATCCGCAACGCGATGATCTCCTGGGTGAAGGCCCGCGGCGTCATCGACCCGGCCGACTTCGCCGCCGAGTCCTGGCGCCTGGTCCGGGCCGGCCGCCCGGTCTTCTGATCCCGCCGCCGCACGCGGACGGGAGCGCCCCGCCTCCACTTCCCCGGATGGCGGGGCGCTCCCGTCCGCGCGGCGGCACCCCGGCGACCGGGTACCGATCCCGGCACCGTTCGCCTTCGAGCCGGCCACCGCCGCACTGCTCCGCCACCCCGCCTGAGCCTGGGCCCCGCGGCACCGCGGCACCGCGACCGGCGGAGCACCGGCGGAGCACCGGCGGAGCACCGGCGGAGATCACCCGCCCGCCGTGCCCCTTGAGGCAGCGGACGCCGACGCCGGGGCAGCGGTCACCCGGCGTCATTGACGACGCGTCAGATCCTGGCGAAGGCTGACGGCGGGCCACTGCCGGCCCTTCGCGCCCCCGCATCGCCGGGCACCACCAGGAGTACTGATGAGCAGGTTCAAGACCGCCGTCGTCGCCGTCGCCACCGTGGCGGCCATCGGGCTGGGCTCGTCCCCGGCCCTCGCCGCGGGCCAGGGCGGCGACACCGGCACCGCCCAGCCGGGGCCCGCCAAGCCGAAGTCCTGCAGCGCGTACGGCGGGACCTTCTTCTGCGGCGGGGACTACGGGGACGGCAAGACCTCCGTGACCCTCTCGGACGGCACCAAGCAGATCTTCGTGGTCGGCACCGACTACGACATCTGGACGACCTGGTTCCCCCCGAAGGGCGCGCAGGCCCCGTGGATGTCCCTGGGCGGCGACCACGACTTCGTCAACAAGGTCAAGATCTCGAACAAGAAGGGCAACGCCTTCACCGTCGGCGCGCGCTCCTTCCACCTCGGCGCGG
This sequence comes from Kitasatospora sp. NPDC059327, assembly GCF_042752535.1. Lineage (NCBI taxonomy): Bacteria > Bacillati > Actinomycetota > Actinomycetes > Kitasatosporales > Streptomycetaceae > Kitasatospora > Kitasatospora sp. NPDC059327. Next base: position 21,044 of record NZ_JBHYYB010000013.1, read on the forward strand.
ACCTGAACCGTGACCGCGACAACGGCGGCGCCTGGAGCGGCTGGTGGACCAAGGCCGTCCCGGCCGGCTGACCGGTCCGCCCCGCACGCGTGACACACCCCGCGTACGGCGGGAGCGAGCCCCTGCCGTACGCGGGAAACGGCCGTCCGGCCGCGCCGGTCAGAACGGGAAGCGGCTGCGCCCGTGCTGGATGGAGATCCACTTCACCGTGGTGAAGGCGTCCACGGTGGACTCGCCGTTGAGGCGGCCCACCCCGGAGTTCTTCTCGCCGCCGAAGGGCACCACCGGCTCGTCGGCGATGGTGCCGTCGTTGACGTGGATCATGCCGGTCTCGATCCGCTGCGCCACCCGCACGCCGCGCTCCACGTCCGCCGTGTGCACGGCGCCGCTGAGCCCGAACGGGGTGTCGTTGGCGAGCCGGACCGCCTCGTCCTCGCCGTCGAACGGCACCACCAGCACGACCGGGCCGAAGAGTTCGCGCTGCAGGATCGGCGCGCCGGCCGGCAGCCCGCCGAGCACGACCGGGTCCATCAGGCTGCCGTTGGTCTCGCCGCGCAGCAGGGCGGTGGCGCCGCCGGCGATCGCCTGGTCGACCTGGGCGGTGATGGCGTCGGCCTGCACCGGGTTGATCAGCGGGCCGATCTGGGTGGCCGGGTCCTTGGGGTCGCCGACGCGCAGCGAGGCCACCTTGCGGACGAAGCGCTCGGTGAACTCCGCCTCGACGGCCCGGTCGACCAGCACCCGGTTGGCGGCCATGCAGACCTGGCCCTGGTGGGCGAAGCGGCTGAACACGGCGGCGTCCACCGCGTAGTCGAGGTCGGCGTCGTCGAGCACGATCAGCGCGCTGTTGCCGCCGAGCTCCAGCACCGTCCGCTTGAAGTGCGAGGCGGCGACGGTGGCGACGTGCCGGCCGACCTTGTCCGAGCCGGTGAAGGAGATCACCTTGGGGACGGGGTGCTCGATGAACGCGTCCCCGATCTCGGCGATGTCGGTGACCACGACGTTGAGCAGGCCGGCCGGCAGGCCCGCCTCCTCGAAGATCTTGGCGATCAGGGTGCCGCCGACCACCGGGGTCTCCTGGTGCGGCTTGAGCACCACGCCGTTGCCGAGCGCGAGGGCGGGGGCGACCGCCTTCAGCGACAGGAACAGCGGGAAGTTGAACGGGCTGATCACGCCGACGACACCGACCGGGAGGCGGTACAGGCGGTTCTCCTTGCCCTCCACCGGGGAGGGCAGCAGGCGGCCCTCGGCGCGCAGCGAGAGCTGCATCGACTCCCGCAACATGTCCTTGGTGAGGGAGAGTTCGAACCCGGCCTTGAGGGCGGTGCCGCCCAGCTCGGCCATGATCGCCTCGGTGATCTCCCGCTCGCGGTCCTCGATGATCCGCAGCGCGCGCTCGAAGACGAGCCGGCGCGTGTAGGGGTTGGTGGCCGCCCACTCCTTCTGCGCCCGCTCGGCGGCGCGGTACGCCCGGTCGACCTCCTCGACGGTGGCGACGGTGATGGTGGCGAGCTTGTCACCGGTGAAGGGGTCGACGTCGACGATGTCCCAGGAGCCGCTGCCGGCCCGCCACTCGCCGTCGATGTACTGCAGCGCCAACTCGGAAAGGTACGACATCTGGTCCCTCTCGTACTGATTCGGGGGCTGCGGGAAAGCCCGCAGGCCTCCCTCGATCAGATCTGATCGAAACTCATCGTACTGACGGGTTACAGCTCTTGGCGTACGGAGCGAAGAAGTTCCCGTGTCAGCTCGGGGGAGAGACTGTCGGCCACCAGACCGTCCGCCGCGCCGGAGTACTCGGCCACCTCTGCGGGCTTGTCCAGGTACAGCGCGGTGGTGAACTGCTCCAGGTAGACGACGTCCGCGAGGTCCGGCTCGGCGAAGCTCAGCACCGAGAAGGCACCGCCCTCCGCGCGCAGCCCGCCGAAGCCCAGCGGCATCACCTGGAGGACGACGTTGGGCAGCTCGGTCAGCTCCAGCAGCCGGTCGATCTGCGCCCGCATCAACTCGGGCCCGCCCCAGGGGCGGCGCAGCGCGGCCTCGTCCAGGACGGCGAGCAGCCGCGGCGCCCGGTCGGCGGTGAGCACCTGCTGGCGCTTCAGCCGGACCTCGACGCGCCGCTCGACCTCCTCGGGCTCGGTGACGTGGCCGCCGTGGGTGATCACCGCCCGCGCGTAGTCGGCGGTCTGCAGCAGCCCGTGGACGAACTGGACCTCGTAGCTGCGGATCTCGGTGGCGGCCTCCTCCAGGCCGAGATAGGTCTGGAACCAGCCGGGCAGGACGTCGCCGTAACCGTTCCACCAGGACGTCGCGTTGGCGTCGCGGACCAGGCCGAGCACCGAGGCCCGCTCCTGCTCGGCCTCGACCCCGTACAGGGTGAGCAGGTCGGCGACGTCGCGCTCCTTGAAACCGACCCGGCCCAGCTCCATCCGGCTGATCTTCGACTCGGACGCGCGGATCGAATAACCCGCCTCCTCCCGGCTGACGCCTCTGGCCTCCCGCAGCCTTCGCAGCTGGGAGCCCAGCAGCAGGCGCCGTACCGTGGCACCTCCGCCTGCCTGAGTCGTGCTCATCGCGTCACCCTCCGCACCTCGCGCAGCCCCCCGGCCGTCGGCCGCAGTCTGCCATCTGGCACCGACAAACAACAGTCCGTCAGCGGTCGCGTTCCAGGCGTAGCAGCCCCGGAACCGCGGCCAGGCTCAGGACCAGCAGGAACAGCCAGGGCCAGCCGGCGCCCCGGCCGAGCAGCAGGGTGAGCAGGGCGGGAGCGACGGCCTGGCCGATGTTCCAGGAGAGTTGGTAGACGGCGAGGTAGCGGCCGCGCAGCCCGGGGTCGGCGAGCGAGACGCTGAGTTCCTCCCGGAACGGGGTGGCCATGGTCTCGGCGAGGTTGTAGAGGACCATCGCGGTGTAGAGCCCGGCGAGGACGGCCCAGCCGGGGGCGGCGGCCAGCAGGGCGAAGGCGCCGAAGGCGAGGGCGTTGAGGAGCGAGGCGGCGGCGAGCACCCTGGTCGGCCGGAACCGCTCCAGCCGCCCGGCCACGACGTTCCCGGTGAGGACGACCTGGACGCCGTTGAGCACCAGCAGCGAACCGGCCTCCCAGGCCTCCCGGTGCAGGCCTTCGGTGAGGTAGACGGCGAGCAGCATGCTGAGGATCATCGAGCCGAAGACGAAGGTGAGGTTGACGGCGACCAGCAGCAGGTACCGGCGGTCGCGCAGCACCACCCGGTAGCCGCCCGCCTCCACAGCCGCCGGGGTCGACTCCCCCGCCTCCGGGACCACCGGCGCGGGCGCGGGCCGCCAGACGGCCAGCAGGGCGGCCGCGAGGACGTAGCTGGCCGCGTTGAGCGCCACCAGCAGCCGCAGGCCTCCGGTGCCGCCGCCGGCCACCAGGAGGGCGCCCAGCGCCCCGCCCAGGCCCAGCCCGGCGTTGCGCAGCGTCTGCACCAGCGCGAACCAGCGGGTGCGCTCCCCCTCGGCGGAGGCGAGCACCACCAGGCCGGTGCTGGAGGTCCAGTACGCGACGTGGCCGATCTGGGCGAGCAGGCAGACCAGCACGATCTGCCAGAGCTGCTGGGCGAGCAGGTAGCCCCCGAACGCGAGCGCGGAGAGGACGTTGCCGCCGACGGCCACCACCCGGGCGCCGTGACGGTCGATCAGCGGGCCGACGCCGATCGCGGTGGGCAGGGCGAGCAGCCGGGCGGCGGTGACGGCGGCGCCGACGGCGGCCACCCCCAACCCGGTGGCGCGGGTGAAGTAGACGAGGGTGAAGGCGAGGATCAGGCCGGTGCCCAGGCTGTCGATCAGGTGGGCGCCGACCAGTCCGGTCCGGCCGGAGGTGTCCGGCAGGCCCAGTCGGTCGCGGAGCGGGGTGAGCGTCGCGGTGGTCATGGCACCAGGCTCTCGGGCATGATCATCCCTGCCCAGAGATTCCATCCTGATCGAATCCGTCCCGCGTCCCCGCCGGAGGCACCGTGCTGACCTTGGACTTCTCGGCCCAGGACGTGGCCGCCATCCGGTTCGCCTGCTCACGCGTCATCGAGGTGGTGACCAGCGTCCAGGTGCTCAAGGACCCGGGCGCCAAGGCCGTCCACCTGCCGTGGGTGCGCCGGGCCCGGCAGCGGCTGGCCGCCGGCGATGTCCGGTACGAGCTGCTGTCCCAACTGGTGCCGATGCCCGCCTGGCACCTGCCGGGGTTCCTGACCGCGCTCCCGGCCTCGTCCGCTCCCGACATCGAGGCCGAACTGGCGGTGCTGACGGCCACCACCCCGGAGGCCGTCCGGGCCGAGCTGGCCCTGGTCGGACAGCCGCTGCCGCCGCTGGTGGCGGCGCTGCACGCCGATCCGGCGGCCGGCCTGGAGCGGCTGGCCGGCGAGATCCGGGCGTACTGGTCCGCGCTGGTGGAGCCGCACTGGAGCCGGATCGTCCGGCTGGTGGAGGGCGAGATCCTGCACCGGGCGCGGCGGATGGCGGCCGACGGGCCGGCCGCGCTGTTCGACGGCCTCCACCCCAAGGTGCGCTGGGAGGAGAGCCGGATCACGGTGACGCAGCGGCGCTACGAGATCGCGCACCGGCTGGACGGCGGGCGCGGTCTGGTACTGGTGCCGGCGGTGTTCGTCTGGCCGGGCATGGTCTGGCAGGCCGAGGGGCAGCCCGGCCTGGTCTACCCGCCGCGCGGGGTGGCCACGCTCTGGGAGAACGCCGGGGCGCCCGTCCCCGACGGCCTGGCGCGCGTGATCGGCCGGACCCGGGCCCGGCTGCTCGCCGAGCTCGACGCGCCCGCCTCGACCACCGAGCTCGCCGCCCGGACCGGCCTGTCCGCCGCCAACGTGTCGCACCACCTCACCGCGCTGCGCGAGGCGGGCCTGACCGCCCGGCACCGGACCGGCCGCACCGTCCTCTATCTGCGCACCGACGCCGCCGACCTCCTGCTGCGCGGCTGAGGCCCGGCACAGGACCCGAGTCGGGACTGGCAGAGGACCGGGCAGAGGACCCGACGGAGAGCCCGGCACACGACCCCGGCACACGACCCCGGCACACGACCCGACGGAGAGCCCGGCACACGACCCGCCCCGCCCCCGGAGCGGGACAACGAAAAGCGGCACCTGCCCTCAACTTGGTCGGGGAGAGGGCAGGCGCCGTGGGACCGCGTTTGGCCCGGCGACACTGGCGGGAGGAGCGGCTCATACTCCCGGCGATGCGGTGCCGGGCGCTCTGGGGGTGGACGGGATCCGACGGCGGCGGTGGCCGCGACCGGTCCGGCCGTGCGTCAGACCACCAGCGGGCGGTCCGTCGGACGGATCGGGGCGGGCAGCGGGGTCTTGCCGCCCAGGTACGTGTCCACCGCGGCGGCGGCCGAACGGCCCTCCGCGATGGCCCAGACGATCAGCGACTGGCCACGACCGGCGTCACCGCAGACGTAGACGCCATCGACATTGGTGGCGAACTTCCCGTCCCGGGCCACATTACCCCGAGCGTCGAGCTCGACGCCAAGCTGCTCGACCAGGCCGTTCTTCACGTCCGTACCGGTGAAGCCCATGGCGAGGGTGACCAGCTGGGCCGGGATCGCCCGCTCGGTGCCGGGCACCGGCTCGAAGCGGCCGTCCTTGAACTCGACCTCCACCAGGTGCAGCTCCTGGACGTTGCCGTCCTCGTCGCCCGTGAAGTGGGTGGTGTTGACGGCGTAGACCCGGCCCTCGTTGCCGCCCTCGGGCGCGGGGGTTCCCTCCTCCTGGCCGCCCACCGTCTTCGTCTCGCGGACGAAGACGGCCTCCTCGTGGGCCGAGGTGACCTTGTAGGTCATCGGCATGGTCGGCCAGGGCTGGTGGCCGGGGCGCCCCTCGCTCGGCCGCGGCATGATCTCCAGCTGGGTGACCGAGGCCGCCCCCTGGCGCAGCGCGGTGCCGAGGCAGTCCGCGCCGGTGTCGCCGCCGCCGATCACGATGACGTGCTTGCCCTTGGCGCTGATCGGGGAGTCGACGAAGTCGCCCTCCTGCACCTTGTTGGCCAGCGGCAGGTACTCCATCGCCTGGTGGATGCCCTTGAGCTCCCGCCCGGGGACCGGCAGGTCGCGGGCGGTGGTGGCGCCGGCGGCCACGACCACCGCGTCGAAGCGCTCGCGCAGCTGCTGGCCGGTGATGTCCTCGCCGACGTGCACGCCGGTGCGGAACCGGGTGCCCTCCGCGCGCATCTGCTCGATGCGGCGGTTGATGTGGCGCTTCTCCATCTTGAACTCGGGGATGCCGTAGCGCAGCAGGCCGCCGACGCGGTCGGCGCGCTCGTACACCACCACGGTGTGCCCGGCCCGGGTGAGCTGCTGGGCGACGGCCAGGCCGGCCGGGCCGGAGCCGACCACGGCGACCGTCTTGCCGGACAGCCGCTCGGGGATCTGCGGCGTGACGCCGCCGCGGTCCCAGGCCTTGTCGATGATGGTGACCTCGACGTTCTTGATGGTCACCGCGTCCTGGTTGATGCCCAGCACGCACGCGGACTCGCACGGAGCCGGGCAGAGCCGCCCGGTGAACTCCGGGAAGTTGTTGGTCGCGTGCAACCGCTCGATCGCGCCGGTGAAGTCGTCCCGGTAGGCCAGGTCGTTCCACTCGGGGATGAGGTTCCCGAGCGGGCAGCCGTTGTGGCAGAACGGGATGCCGCAGTCCATGCAGCGGCCGGCCTGCTTGGTGATGATCGGCAGGAGGCTGCGTTCGACGTAGACCTCGTTCCAGTCCCGCAGACGGACGTCCACGGGCCGGCGCTCGGCCAGCTGCTTGCCGGTGGTCAGGAAGCCCTTGGGGTCAGCCACGTGCCGCCTCCATCATCTTGCGAGTGGTCTCGGACTCGGAGAGTCCATCGCGCTCAGCGGCGTCCTTGGCGGCGAGCACAGCCTTGTAGTCGGTCGGCATGATCGTGGAGAAGCGGGAGACCCCGCTGCCCCAGTCCGCCAGGAGCTCGGCGGCGACGGTGGAGCCGGTCTCCTCGTAGTGCTGCTGCACGGTCTCGCGCAGCCAGTCGCGGTCGGCGGCACTCGGGGCCTCGATGCCCACCATGCCGTCGTTGACGTTCGCGGGACGCAGGTCCAGCACGTAGGCGACACCGCCGGACATGCCGGCCGCGAGGTTGCGCCCGGTCTCACCGAGGATGACGACCCTACCGCCGGTCATGTACTCCAGGCCGTGGTCGCCCACGCCCTCGACCACCAGGGTGGCACCGGAGTTGCGGACGGCGAAGCGCTCGCCGGCCTTGCCGCGCAGGTGCACGCGGCCGCTGGTGGCGCCGTAGCCGATGGTGTTGCCGGCGATCACGTGGCTCTGCGCGTCGGCACCGATCGCGGCGGCCTCGCGCGCCGGGCGGACGACGACCACACCGCCGGAGAGGCCCTTGCCGACGTAGTCGTTCGCGTCGCCCTCCAGGCGCAGCGTGACGCCCTTCGGCACGAAGGCGCCGAAGGACTGCCCGGCCGAGCCGGTGAAGGTGACGTCGATGGTCCCCTCCGGCAGGCCCTCGCCGCGGTAGCGCTTGGTCACCTCGTGGCCGAGCATGGTGCCGACCGTGCGGTTGACGTTGCGGATCGGCAGCTGGATGCGGACGGCGTCGCCGCGCTCCAGGGCGTCCTGGGCGAGGTCGATCAGCTGGTTGTCCAGGGCCTTGTCGAGCGCGTGGTCCTGCGTGGTGGTGCGGTGCAGGGCCGCGCCCTCGGGCAGCTCGGGCACGTGGAACAGCGGCGCCAGGTCGAGCCCGGCGGCCTTCCAGTGCTGGATCGCGGCCTGGGCGTTGATGTGCTCGGCGTGGCCGACGGCCTCCTCGATCGAGCGGAAGCCCAGCTCGGCCAGGATCTCGCGGACCTCTTCGGCGATGAACTCGAAGAAGTTGACGACGAACTCGGGCTTGCCGGAGAAGCGCTCGCGCAGCACCGGGTTCTGGGTGGCGACGCCGACCGGGCAGGTGTCCAGGTGGCAGACGCGCATCATGATGCAGCCGGAGACGACCAGCGGGGCCGTGGCGAAGCCGAACTCCTCGGCGCCGAGCAGCGCGGCGATGACCACGTCGCGGCCGGTCTTCAGCTGGCCGTCGGTCTGCACCACGATGCGGTCGCGCAGGCCGTTGAGCAGCAGGGTCTGCTGGGTCTCGGCGAGGCCGAGCTCCCAGGGACCGCCCGCGTGCTTGAGCGAGGTGAGCGGCGAGGCGCCGGTGCCGCCGTCGTGGCCGGAGACCAGCACGACGTCCGCGTGCGCCTTGGAGACGCCGGCCGCGACCGTACCGACACCGACCTCGGAGACCAGCTTCACGTGGATGCGGGCCGCCGGGTTGGCGTTCTTGAGGTCGTGGATCAGCTGGGCGAGGTCCTCGATGGAGTAGATGTCGTGGTGCGGCGGCGGCGAGATCAGGCCGACGCCCGGGGTGGAGTGCCGGGTCTTGGCGACCCACGGGTAGACCTTGTGGCCGGGCAGCTGGCCGCCCTCGCCGGGCTTGGCGCCCTGGGCCATCTTGATCTGGATGTCGTCCGCGTTGACCAGGTACTCGGAGGTGACGCCGAACCGGCCGGAGGCGACCTGCTTGATCGCCGAACGGCGCTCCGGGTCGTAGAGGCGGTCCGGGTCCTCGCCGCCCTCACCGGTGTTGGACTTGCCGCCGAGGCGGTTCATCGCGATGGCCAGGGTCTCGTGCGCCTCGCGGGAGATCGAGCCGTACGACATGGCGCCGGTGGAGAAGCGCTTGACGATCTCGGAGACCGGCTCGACCTCGTCGACCGGGACGGGGGTGCGGCCGAGGCCGTCCAGCCGGAACAGGCCGCGCAGCGTCATCAGGCGCTCGGACTGCTCGTTCACCCGGTCCGTGTACTGCTTGAAGATGTCGTACCGGCGGTTGCGGGTGGAGTGCTGCAGCCGGAAGACGGTGTCCGGGTCGAACAGGTGCGGCTCGCCCTCGCGGCGCCACTGGTACTCGCCGCCGATCTCCAGCGCGCGGTGCGCGGCGGGGATGCCGGAGGCGGGGTAGGCCTTGGCGTGGCGGGCGGCCACCTCCTTGGCGACCTCGTCCAGGCCGATGCCGCCGAGCTTGGTGGTGGTGCCCGCGAAGTAGGCGCCGACCAGCTCCTGGGAGAGGCCGATCGCCTCGAAGACCTGCGCGCCGCGGTAGGAGGCGACGGTGGAGATGCCCATCTTCGACATGACCTTGAGGACGCCCTTGCCGAGCGCCTTGATCAGGTTCTTGATGGCCTTGTCGGCCTCGACGCCCTCGATGAAGACGCCCTGGGCGACGAGGTCCTCGACGGACTCCATGGCCAGGTACGGGTTGACCGCGCCGGCGCCGTAGCCGACCAGCAGCGCGACGTGGTGCACCTCGCGGACGTCGCCGGCCTCGACCAGCAGCGACACCTGGGTGCGCTGCTTGGTGCGGATCAGGTGGTGGTGGATCGCGGAGGTGAGCAGCAGCGAGGGGATCGGGGCGTGCTCGGCGTCCGAGTGCCGGTCGGAGAGCACGATGATCCGGGCGCCGTCGGCGATCGCGGCGTCGGCCTCGGCGGCGATCGCGGCCAGCCGCGCGGCCAGCCCCTCGCCACCGGTGGCGACCTTGTAGAGGCCGGACAGCGTGACGGCCTTGAGGCCGGGCTGGTCCCCGTCGTGGTTGATGTGGACGAGCTTGGCCAGCTCGTCGTTGTCGATCACCGGGAAGGTGATGCCCACCGAGCGGCAGGACGCGGCCTCGGCGGCCAGCAGGTTGCCCTCGGGGCCGAGGTTGCTCAGCAGCGAGGTGACGAGCTCCTCGCGGATGGCGTCCAGCGGCGGGTTGGTGACCTGGGCGAACAGCTGCACGAAGTAGTCGAACAGCAGGCGCGGCTTCTCGGAGAGCGCGGCGATCGGGCTGTCGGTGCCCATCGAGCCGAGCGCCTCACCGCCGGTCCGGGCCATCGGCGCGAGGATGACCCGCAGCTCCTCCTCGGTGTACCCGAAGGTCTGCTGGCGGCGCGTCACCGACGCGTGGGTGTGCGCGATGTGCTCGCGCTCGGGCAGCTTGGCGAGCTGGATCTGGCCGCCGGCGACCCACTCCGCGTAGGGGTGCTCGGACGCCAGCGCCGACTTGATCTCCTCGTCCTCGACGATGCGGTGCTCCGCGGTGTCGATGAGGAACATCTTGCCGGGCTGCAGCCGGCCCTTGCGGGCGATCTTCTCCTGGTCGATGTCGAGCACGCCGACCTCGGAGGAGAGGACGACCAGGCCGTCCTCGGTGATCCAGTAACGGGCCGGGCGCAGGCCGTTGCGGTCCAGCACGGCACCGATCTGGACACCGTCGGTGAAGGTGACGCAGGCCGGGCCGTCCCAGGGCTCCATCAGGTTGGAGTGGTACTGGTAGAAGGCGCGGCGGGCCGGGTCCATGGTCGCGTGGTTCTCCCACGCCTCCGGGATCATCATCAGCACCGAGTGCGGCAGCGAGCGGCCGCCGAGGTGGAGCAGCTCCAGGACCTCGTCGAAGGAGGCCGAGTCGGAGTGGTCCGGGGTGCAGATCGGGAAGATCCGGTCGAGCCCCTGCCCGTTGCGGTTGACCGGGATGAGGTCGGTGGCGAGCTGGGACTCGCGGGCGGTCATCCAGTTCCGGTTGCCCTTGACCGTGTTGATCTCGCCGTTGTGCGCGACGAAGCGGTAGGGGTGGGCGAGCGGCCAGCTCGGGAAGGTGTTGGTGGAGAAGCGCGAGTGCACCAGGCCGAGCGCGGAGGCGTAGAGCCGGTCCGACAGGTCGGGGAAGAAGGGCTCCAGCTGGCCGGTGGTCAGCATGCCCTTGTAGACGATGGTGCGCGCGGAGAGCGACGGGAAGTAGACACCGGCCTCGCGCTCGGAGCGCTTGCGGACGACGAAGGCGATCCGGTCCAGGGCGATGCCGCTGGTCCCGTCCTGCGCCAGGAAGACCTGCCGGAAGCGCGGCATCACGCCGCGGGCGGTGGCGCCGAGCAGGTCCGGGGTGACCGGGACGTCGCGCCAGCCGAGGACGGTCAGGTTCTCCTCGGCGGCGATGGCCTCGATCCGCGCGACGGCGGCGGCGGACGCCTCGTCCTCGTCGGGGAGGAAGGCGATGCCGACCGCGTAGGAGCCGGCGGCCGGCAGCTCGAAGGAGACCTTGGCGCGCAGGAAGGCGTCCGGGATCTGGGTCAGGATGCCCGCGCCGTCACCGGAGTCCGGCTCGGCGCCGGTGGCACCCCGGTGCTCCAGGTTGCGCAGGACGGTCAGCGCCTGCTCGACGATCTTGTGGTCGGCGATGCCGGTCAGCGTGGCGACGAAGCCGACGCCACAGGCGTCGTGCTCGTTCCGCGGGTCGTACAGGCCCTGAGCAGCAGGTCGCGCATCCGGAACGAGCGCGTACGGCGGGCGGGCGGCGCCGGCCTGGGGCTCGTTGGCGGAGTGCATGGATGCAGACAGCATCGGCTCTCCCGTCGTCGTCTTGAGCAATGAGCTTCGTGCAATAGGGACGACGTTGGCCCTCTGCGATTTCGTGCAGGTTACATGATGCCGGAGATCCCGAGAAGTGGAACATCGCGTCCACATGGCGGACATGACCCCAGGTCAGGGGCTATTACCGGCGAGTACGGCGAGCGAAAGGAGTCGGCTTCCCGACTGCGCGCTCCCTCAAGTGTGCCCGTGCCCCGGAGGGCCGAAACGGAACCGAAATCCCCCGTCGACAAGATCGCTCCGGGCGTGCCTGCGATTCGATCCTCCGGGGCCGATCGGACCGGGGAATCCTCGGACCGGTGGGCCTGCGGCCGATACTAGGACGACCGTGCTTCCGGGCCCATGTGCGGAACGTCACGCATGGCCCAGCATAACCATGCAGCCGACTGTAGCAATCGACGAATCCCCCGCCCCGACCGTCCCGAGCCACCCCCGGACCCCGGCGGGCCCGGCCGTCCCACCCGCCACCGGCGGGCCCGACCCCCGCACCCGCCCCGGCCGCCGGGCCGACCCCGTCAGCCGACCTGTGCGCCGATCAGCACGCCCAGCAGGTACGTCACCGCGGCCGCCGCCCCGCCCAGCACCAGCTGCCGCAGCCCGCTGTACCACCAGGTCCGCGCCGTCACCCGGGCGACCACCGCGCCGCAGAGGAAGAGCCCGCCCATCGAGAGCAGCAGCGCCGGCAGCAGCGAGGTCGCGCCCAGCAGGTACGGCAGCAGCGGCAGCAGCGCGCCGACCGCGAAGCAGACGAACGAGGAGCCGGCCGCGACCCACGGCGAGGGCAGGTCGTTGGGGTCCACGCCCAGTTCCTCCCGCGCATGGACCTCCAGCGTCCGGTCCGGATCGGCGGAGAGCTGCCGGGCCACCTCGTAGGCCAGCGCCGGGTCGACCCCGCGCGCGGTGTACAGCTGGGCCAGCTCGGCCAGCTCGCCCTGCGGGTTGCGGCGCAGCTCCAGCCGCTCGGCCTCGATCTCCGCCTGCACCAGCTCGCGCTGGGAGGCCACCGAGGTGTACTCCCCCGCCGCCATCGAGCAGGCGCCGGCCGCCAGACCGGCCAGGCCGGTGAGCACCACCGTGCCGCTGGAGACCGCGCCGCCGACCACGCCGGTCATCAGCGCGACGTTGGAGACCAGCCCGTCCATCGCGCCGAACACCGCCGGGCGCAGCCAGCCGCCGTTCACATCACGGTGGTGCCCGGCGGCGGGCACGCGGGGGTGCTGCCCGGCCTCGGGTTCAAGGGTGGTCACGCTCACGGTCTGGGGCCTCCGTCCGATGGTCCGACGACCTGAACGTATCCCTCCTGACCTGCGGACTTCCAGCAAAGTAAGGCTTCCCGAACACGCCACCGGCCGCCCTCCGGGAAAGCCCGGAGAGCGGCCGGTGGCCACGGAAACCGCTGGTCAGGTGAGGTTCTTGGCGTTCTTGTCGGCGCTCTCGGAGTCGGCCTCGGCCGGCTCGGCGGCCGGCTTTCCGTCCGAGGGGCGAGACGGCGCGGGGCTCCGGTCCGGGGAGTCCGCGGCGGTCGCGGCCTCCGAGGTCCCGGCGGTCCCGGCCTCGGTGGCCTCGGCAGTCCCCGTGGTCCCCGCCTTGGCCTCGGCGGCCTCGGCGGCCTCGGCCTCGGCGGTGGCGGTCGGGTCGATGCTCGCCGGGTCCTCCCGGCCGGGGTGCCGCTTGCCGACGATCACGAAGGCCGCGACGGCGGCGATGAAGACCACGATCGCCACCCAGTCGTTGAGCCGCAGCCCGAAGAAGGTGTGCGCCTCGTCGATCCGCAGCCACTCGGTCCAGAACCGGCCGACCGTGTACGCGGCCACGTAGAGCGCGAAGGCCCGGCCGTGGCCGAGGGTGAACCGGCGGTCCGCCCAGATCACCAGCACCGCGACGCCCACGCACCAGAGCGACTCGTAGAGGAAGGTCGGGTGGTAGATCCCGGTGACCACCTGGCCGTTCGGCAGCGTCTTGTCGATCTCCAGGCCCCACGGCAGCGTGGTCTCCCGGCCGTAGAGCTCCTGGTTGAACCAGTTGCCCCAGCGGCCGAGCGCCTGGGCCAGCGCGATGCCCGGCGCGATCGCGTCGGCGTACGCGGGCAGCGGCACCCCCCGGCGGCGGGCGCCGATCCAGGCACCGACCGCGCCGAGCGCGATGGCGCCCCAGATCCCGAGGCCGCCCTCCCAGATCTTGAAGGCGTTCCAGGGGTTCTTCCCCTCGCCGAAGTAGAGCTGGTTGTCGGTGATCACGTGGTAGAGCCGGCCGCCGACCAGGCCGAACGGCACGGCCCAGACGGCGATGTCACCGACGGTGTGCTTGCCACCGCCCCGGGCGACCCAGCGCTTGCTGCCGAGCCAGACGGCGACGACGACACCGAGGATGATGCAGAAGGCGTAGGCGCGCAGCGGGATCGGTCCGAGATCGATGACGCCCCGCGACGGGCTGGGAATGTAGGCGATATCCATGGCAGCTCCGACGCTACAGGGTCGGCGGCCCGCCCCGGGCACCCCGTGGGTCACAGATCCCGAACAACAGGGCGGGCCCCCGGCCGCCGGACCGCCGCCGGACGTGCCGCCGCCCGCTCCGGACGGGGAGCGGGCGGCGGCGAGGTCGGCCGCTGCCGGGTTCGGCCGGTACCGGGTTCAGCCGGCCTTCGGCGACGGGTTGTTGCTCGCCGGGGCGGTACCGCTGGGCGCCGGTGACTGCCCGTGCGAGCCCGGCGTCCCGAGCTTCTTGCCCTGGTTGGCGGCGTCCACCCACTTCACCAGGTTCTCCGGGGTGATCTCCTCGGCGCCGTTCTTCGGGTAGATCGGCTGGCCGTTGAGCAGTACCGTCGGCGTCGACTTGTAGCTGGACTTGTCGAAGTCCTGCTGCACCGCGGACACCCAGCCGCCGAAGGTGTTGTCGTTGACGCAGGCCTCGAAGGCGGGGGTGTCCAGGCCGTCGACCTGCTTGGCCAGGTTGATCAGGGTGGCCTTGTCGCCGAAGGCGTCGCTGGTCTCGTCCGGCTGGTTGCGGTAGAGCACGTCGTGGTAGTCCCGGAAGTGCCCGGCCTCCTGGGCGCAGCCCAGCGCGTTGGCCCCGTACTTGGAGCCCTTGCCGGGCACGGCCCGGTCGATGAACGAGACGATGTGGTAGTTGGTGTAGATCTTGCCCGCGTCTTCCAACTGGTCGATGGTCGAGGTGAACTCGCGCTCGAAGGTGCCGCAGGCGGGGCAGCGCGGGTCCTCGTAGACGGTGAGCACGGAGGGGGCGTCGGCCGCGCCGACCGGGACGACCAGGTTCTTGTCGCCGATCGTGCCGGCCGGCGCGGCGGTCGGGGTCTCCGGCTTGGAGCGCTCGTTCTGCACCACGACGCCGGTGACCACGGCGGCGGCGATCACCGCCAGCACCACCCCGCCGATGACCAGCTTCTTCCTGCGCCGGTCGCGGGCCTCGTCGGCCACCCGCTCCGCCTGCATCCGCTCGCGGGCGGTGCGCTTGCCTTCTCGGTTCTTCTCGCTCATTGCCTTGACATCCACCATCGGGAAAAGGGGTGTGGGGGTGGGTGGTGGCGGCGCTCAGGCCGCCAGCCAGCCGTCCACCGAGAACTTGGTGCGGGGGCGCCAGATCAGCCAGCCGGCCAGGAGCAGGAACCCGGTGTCGCGCAGGATCTCCTGCAGGTACTCGGTCTGCGAGGCGTCGACCGCCCCACCGCCGCCGAAGCAGCCGCAGTCGATCGAGATGCCGCGGGCCCAGGCCGAGGCGATCCCGGCGATGAAGCCGAGCAGCAGCAGCGCCGAGACGCCCGCGACCAGCCGGACGCCGAGACCGATCAGCAGCAGCAGCGCGAGCGCCAGCTCCAGGAAGGGCAGGGCGTAGCCGACCGGTTTGACCAGCGATTCGGGCAGGATCTCGTAGGCGCGCACGGCCTGGGCCGCCTCGGCCGGGTCCGCGATCTTGGCCAGTCCGGCCCACCCCCAGACCACCGCCAGGCCCAGCCGGGCGGCGGTGCCGATCCATTGCGTCCAGGCCGGCCACGGGCGCCGGGCCGCCTGCCCGGTCTCGCTGAGGTGCGCTGCCGGGCCGGCCATCGGGAAACCCCCCTCGGGAAACACGTTCACTTCCTGATGAACCGTAAGGGAGGAAGGGCGGTTCCTCCATATTCAGGAATTAAGCCGTATGGGTGACATCTGATGACGGTCTGCCCGAATATGTTCTAGTGCCCGTTCGGATCGCAGCCCGGCGGCCGCCCCGGGTCGTGGAGGTCCGGCCGGCCCTCGCGCGCCGAGCGCGTCGCCCGCGCCACCGCGTCCACCCGGGCCGCCTCGGCGCAGACGTACGCGTCCCGCTCGGCCCGCTCCGCGCCCCGCCTGGCCAGTGCCTGGCCGACCGCGGTGTCCGCCCCGACGGCCGCGGTCAGGGCCAGCACGGCGGCCGCCGCCCGCAGCAGGACGGCTCGCTGCAGACCCGGCACCGGCGGACCCCTTTCCGTTCGCTCCACGCCCCCGTACACGGGGTGCGTGCACTCGTCCCTCCACTCAACGCCGGTCAACCCCACCTGATGCGTCGGGGCCGCACTGTTCACCCGTTCGGGTCCGGCCCGGGAACGCCGACGGCCCGCCGCCCCCGGGGAGGGGGCGACGGGCCGTCACGAGCGGGCGCCTACCGGCGGCGGACCCCCTGGGCCAGCTCGCCGGCCAGGGCGCGGACGGCCGCCAGCGCGGCCGGCTCGTCCCCGTCGGCGTCCAGGATCCGCTGGACGAAGGCCGAGCCGACGATCACACCGTCCGCGAAGGCGGCCACCTCGGCGGCCTGGGCCGCGGTCGAGACGCCGAGGCCGACGCAGACCGGCAGCTCGGTGGTGGCCCTGGTCCGGGCGACCAGGTCCTCGGCGAGGTTGCCGACCCGGGCCCGGGTCCCGGTCACCCCCATCACCGCCGCCGCGTAGACGAAGCCGGAGCCCGCCGCGGTGACCTCGGCCAGCCGCTTGTCCTGGCTGCTCGGAGCGACCACGAACACGGTGTCCAGGCCGTGCTCGGCCGCCGCCTTGCGCCACTCCCCGGACTCCTCGACCGGCAGGTCCGGCAGGATGCAGCCGGCCCCGCCGGCGGCGGCCAGGTCGGCGGCGAACCGGGCGGTGCCGTAGCGGTCGACCGGGTTCCAGTAGGTCATCACCAGCACCGCCGCCCCGGGGTGCGCGGTGGCCACCTCCTGGACGGTGCGCAGCACGTCCTTGATCTTCACGCCGGCCCGCAGCGCGATGTCGTCGGCGGTCTGGATGGTCGGGCCGTCCAGGACCGGGTCGGAGTGCGGCAGGCCGACCTCGACGATGTCGCAGCCGCCCTCGATCAGCGCGTTGACGGCGCGCACGCCGCCGTCCACGGTGGGGAAGCCGGCCGGCAGGTAGCCGATCAGCGCGGCGCGGTTCTCCGCCTTGGCCGCGGCCAGGACGTCACTGAGCTTCGAAGCCATGGTCACTTACCCCCGTTGCCGGCGCCGTCGCCCGCGTTGTCGGCAGGCCCGTCGCCGGCGGCCCCGTGGTCGGCGGCCGCGGTGCCGGCGGCCTCGTCGTACAGGCCGAAGTACTCGGCCGCGGTGTGCATGTCCTTGTCGCCGCGCCCGGAGAGCGAGACCAGGATGGTGGCCTCCGGCCCGAGCTCGCGGCCCAGCTCCAGCGCGCCGGCCAGCGCGTGGGCGCTCTCGATGGCCGGGATGATGCCCTCGGTGCGGGAGAGCAGCCGCAGCGCCCGCATGGCGGCGTCGTCGGTGACGGGGCGGTACTCGGCCCGGCCGGTGTCCTTCAGCCAGGCGTGCTCCGGACCGACGCCCGGGTAGTCCAGACCCGCCGAGATGGAGTGCGACTCGATGGTCTGGCCGTCCTCGTCCTGCAGGACGTAGGTGCGCGAGCCGTGCAGCACACCCGGGTCGCCCTTGGTGAGGGTGGCCGCGTGCTTCGGGGTCTCGGCGCCCTCGCCGGCCGCCTCGCAGCCGATCAGGCGCACCCCGGCGTCCGGGATGAACTCGTGGAAGATGCCCATCGCGTTGGAGCCGCCGCCGACACAGGCGACCACGGCGTCCGGCAGCCGGCCGGTCCGCTCCAGCACCTGCTCGCGGGCCTCGACGCCGATGACCCGGTGGAAGTCGCGGACCATCATCGGGAACGGGTGCGGCCCGGCCACGGTGCCGAACAGGTAGTGGGTGGAGTCCACGTTGGCGACCCAGTCGCGGAACGCCTCGTTGATGGCGTCCTTGAGGGTGCGGCTGCCGGAGGTGACGGCCACCACCTCGGCGCCGAGCATCCGCATCCGGGCGACGTTCAGCGCCTGGCGCCGCGTGTCGACCTCGCCCATGTAGATGGTGCAGTCGAAGCCGAACAGCGCGCAGGCGGTGGCGGTGGCCACGCCGTGCTGGCCGGCGCCGGTCTCGGCGATGATCCGGGTCTTGCCCATCCGGCGGGTCAGCAGCGCCTGGCCCAGCACGTTGTTGATCTTGTGCGAGCCGGTGTGGTTGAGGTCCTCGCGCTTGAGCAGGACGCGCGCGCCGCCCGCCTCGGCGGAGAAGCGGTGCACGTCGGTCAGCGGGCTGGGGCGGCCGGTGTAGTCCTTGAGCAGCCCGTCCAGTTCGGCCGCGAAGGCCGGGTCGGCCTTGGCCTTCTCGTACTCCTCGGCGACCTGCTCGACGGCGGCGACCAGCGCCTCCGGGATGAAGCGGCCCCCGTAGGCGCCGAAGTAACCGCGGGCGTCCGGCACCTCGGCGCCGGGCAGGTAGTCCTTCTCGGACATGGTGGAGATCCTTCTCGCAGATGACGGCAGTGACGTCGGAACGGCTGGTTCAGCCGTGCGTCCCGCGCCATCGGCGACCCGGCACCTGCCCGGGCTCGCAGCCGATCACGTAGCGCACCCGCCTGCCCAGCACCCGGCGCGCGGGCGCGCGGCAGCCGCGCGGGCGGCAGCCGGGAGCGAGACGGGAGGCGAGTTTCATGGCGGCGGGGTCAGTCCTTGTGCCGGAGGGCGGGGTGGGCACCGGCCGCGACCAGGTCGGCCACGGCGGCGCGCGGGTCCCGGCCGGTCACCAGGGTCTCGCCGACCAGCACCGCGTCGGCGCCGAGGTTGGCGTAGGAGATCACGTCCAGCGGGCCGCGCACACCGGACTCGGCGATCTTGACGATGCCGTCCGGGATCGCGTGGACCACGTTGCCGAAGGTGTTGCGGTCCACCTCCAGGGTCTTGAGGTTGCGGGCGTTGACACCGATGATCTTCGCACCGGCGTCCACCGCGCGGGCGATCTCCTCCTCGTCGTGCACCTCGACCAGCGGGGTGAGGCCGATCGACTCGGCACGCTCGATCAGCGACACCAGGGCCGGCTGGTCGAGGGCGGCGACGATCAGCAGCGCGAGGTCGGCGCCGTGCGCGCGGGCCTCCCAGAGCTGGTAGGCGGTGACGATGAAGTCCTTGCGCAGCAGCGGGGTGTCCACCGCCGCGCGGACGGCGTCCAGGTCCGCGAGCGAGCCGCCGAAGCGGCGCTGCTCGGTCAGCACGCTGATCGCGGCGGCGCCGCCGGCCGCGTAGTCGGCCGCCAGGGCGGCCGGGTCGGCGATCGCGGCCAGTGCGCCCTTGGACGGGCTGGAGCGCTTGACCTCGCAGATCACCCGCACACCGTCGCCCTTGAGCGCGGCGACGCCGTCCTTGGCGTCCGGGGCCTTGGCGGCGAGCTCCTTGAGCGCGTCCAGCGAGACCCGGGCCTGCCGCTCGGCGAGGTCCTCACGGACCCCTTCGATGATCGTGTCGAGCACACTCACGCGAGCGCCCCCATCAGTTCTGCTAGTTCTGCTAGCGAGGAGCCGGACGGCCAATGGGCCCGCCGGCCCTTCGATGGTATCGGCACCGGGGAGCGCGGGGCGCATCCGCCCGGCGCGCGTCTCGCGGTACGGACGCCCCCACCCCGCCCCCCAACTGCGGCTTCACCGCGCGCACACGGTGCCGGGGCTCAGATCAGGGGCGGCGCCAGGCCCGCGCCGACCGGCAGGTTGCGCACCACCGTGAACACCAGGAGCAACAGGCCGACCAGCACCCAGCGGCGGGCGCCGAGCGCGATCCGGGGCGCCGCGCCGCCGGTCACCGCGGCCCAGACCCAGCGCACCCAGAGCACCGCCAGCACCGCGAAGAGCAGCACCGCGGGCGCGTTGTCGTGCAGGGCACCGCTGAGGTCGCCGTGGGCGAGGGCGTGCACGCAGCGCAACCCGCCGCAGCCCGGGCACCACCAGCCGGTGGCGGTCAGGAACGGGCAGGCCGGGTAGTGGCCCGGGGCGTTCGGGTCCACCACCGCGAGGTAGACGGTGGGGACGGTCACCGCGGCCAGGGCGGCCAGCGGCGGACCGAGCCGGCGCAGCACGGGCGGCCGGGCGGAGGCGATGGGGGCGGCGTTCACGCCCACGATTGTGCCGGTCCGGCGCGCCCGGTGGGCGAAACGAAACGACCGGGTCGAACGGACCGGAGCGCCGGGAACGCGGAACGGCGGGCAGGGCGCCCGCCGTTCGGCCGTACGAGGGGTGGTGCGTCAGGCGGTGACGGCGGCGGCCGCGGCGGCGCGCTCCTCGCGGGTCTCGACGTGCGGGCTGGGCTGCTTGCCCATGCCGGCCATCGACATCGCCTTGCCGACCACGCCGCCGATCACGACGACCGCCAGGCCGCCCCAGACCACCGGCACCGACGGGAGGATCATCGCCACGCCCGCGATCGCGAAGCCGACGAAGGAGATGGTCACGCCGGTCCAGGCGGCGGGGTTGTGGCCGTGTGCTGCTGCCGACATCTGCGGTGCTCCTTGGTTCTCCGGGGCCCTGCCGGGCCTGCGCGGCCCCTGGCGGGTTGACGTGTTCCATTGTGCCGGGCCACACACCGCCACCCCAAAGGGGGTGCTCGTCTATCGGGTCACACCGACACGGCGGCCCGCGGCGGCCGCGCGGTCGGTCCCGGTCAGACCGCGGTCGGGTCCTCGCCCCGGTCCAGCGCCTTCCAGAGGTCCGCCGGGCTCTCCGCGGCCTTCGCCGGTGCCTTCCGGGTCGGCGCGTCGTAGCGGCTGCCCATGGCCGGCCAGCTCCGCCCGTACCGGACGACCAGCAGCCCGGCCAGGGCCAGCAGCAGCCCGCCGACCAGGGCCACCCAGGGCCAGCCGGTGTGGCCGACCTCCGTGGCGGTGGTGCCGGAGAGCGCGAGCTTGCGGGCCGCCTCGCTGTCCAGCGCGGCGCTGTCGCCCGCCCCGGCGGCCGCGGTCGCGGCCGCCCCGAGGCCGGCCAGCAGGGTGAGCGCGCCGACCGCGATCCGTCCGGCGCCGCGCACCGCGAACACCGCGAGGGCCGCCGCCATCGCCACCAGGGCCAGCCCGCCGGGCAGCTCGGAGATCCGGCTGCCGGTGACGGACACCTCCAGCGTCCCGGCGGCCGAGTCGGCCACCCGGCCGTCGGCCCAGACCCGGCCGACGGCGGTGAGGACCAGCACCGCGCCCAGCAGGGTCGACAGCAGCATCAGGCCGAGCGTCCGCCGCCCGGGCTTCGCGGGGGCGGCGGAAACGGCTTCGGCACGGGACTGGCTAGGAACGCTCACCCGTCCACTATCCCCCGCCCGACGCCCGGCTCCGCACCCGGGGTCGGCGACTCGACCGGGAAGTCGTCGGTCCGCAGCACCAGGGTCCGCTCCGCCAGCGGCAGGAAGAGATCGTTGCCGAACGGCACCCGCTCCGCCTCCCGGTAGGTGCCGCCCGGCTGCGGTGCGCCGTACACCGTGCAGGCCGCCGCCACCGGGTCCACCAGCACGTACAGCGGGATCCCGCACTCCGCGTAGAAGCGGTGCTTGCGGACGAAGTCGTCGTCCTGCTGGAACCGCGGCACGGCCTCCAGCACCACCTCCAGGTCGCGCCACCCGAACCGGCCCCGGTCACCGGGGCGCGCGCCCGGGGCGACCAGGGCCACGTCCGGCGCGTAGCCGTACCGCGCGGACGGGAAGTCCACGACGGCCTCCGTGAGCACCGTGCCGTGCCCGGCCGACTGCTCCCCGGCCTGCGCGGCGACGGCCCGTGCGATCGCCGCCGACGCGGCCGTGCGCGGCGTCATGGTGACCTTCCCGGCGGTGATCTCCACCCGGTGGCCGGGCGGCAGCCGCACTCCCGCCAGGACGTCCCAGGCCGACCCGGTGAACTGCCGCTCGTCCGGCATGGTGGCCTCCCGGTCCCTAGAGCGTCGGCGTGCGCAGGGTGTTGGCGGTGGCCACGGCCCGCAGGACGGCGGCGGCCTTGTTGCGGCACTCGGTGTCCTCGCCGTGCGGGTCCGAGTCGGCGACCACGCCCGCACCCGCCTGGACGTAGGCGGTGCCGTCGCGCAGCACGGCGGTGCGGATGGCGATCGCGGTGTCGGAGTCCCCGGCGAAGTCCAGGTACCCGACGCAGCCGCCGTACAGACCACGGCGGGTGGGCTCCAGCTCCTCGATGATGCGCATCGCGCGCGGCTTCGGCGCGCCGGAGAGCGTCCCGGCCGGGAAGCAGGCGGTCAGCACGTCGAACGCGCTCCGGCCGGGCGCCACCTTGCCGGTGACCGTCGACACGATGTGCATGACGTGGCTGTACCGCTCGATCTGCATGAAGTCGACCACCTCGACGCTGCCCGGCTCGCAGACCCGTCCGAGGTCGTTGCGGCCCAGGTCCACCAGCATCAGGTGCTCGGCCCGCTCCTTCGGGTCGGCGAGCAGCTCGGCGGCCAGCTCGGCGTCCTCGTGCGGGGTGGCGCCGCGGTGCCGGGTGCCGGCGATCGGGTGCAGCATCGCCTCGCCCTCGGTGACCTTGACCAGGGCCTCGGGGCTGGAGCCGACCACGTCGAAGCCGCCCTCGGCGGCGCCGTCCGGGCCGGGGAAGCGGAACAGGTACATGTACGGGCTGGGGTTGGTGGTGCGCAGCACCCGGTAGACGTCCAGCGCGGAGGCCGGGCAGGGCGCCTCGAACCGCTGCGAGGGCACCACCTGGAAGGCCTCGCCGGCCCGGATCCGCTCCTTGATCTCCTCCACGACCGCCCGGTACGGCTCCCCGCCGAAGGGCGAGCGGACCTCCCCGGGGCCGGACGGGGTGAAGGTGGCGAGCCCCGGGTCGACCGGCTTGAGCAGGTCGGCCTCCATCGCGTCGAGGCGGGCCACCGCGTCCGCGTAGGCCTCGTCGACGCCGCTGGCCAGGTCGTTGTGGTTGACCGCGTTGGCGATCAGCAGCACCGTGCCGTCGGCGTGGTCGAGCACCGCGAGGTCGGTGGCGAGCAGCATGGTGAGCTCGGGCAGCCGCAGGTCGTCCGGGTTGAGGTCGGGCAGCTTCTCCAGCCGGCGGACGATGTCGTAGCCGAGGTAGCCGACCAGGCCGCCGGTCAGCGGGGGCAGGCCGTCGTCGGTGCGGCGCGGGGTGTGCAGCGCCTCCAGCGCGGCGCGCAGCACCTGGAGCGGGTCGCCGCCGGTGGGGATGCCGACCGGCGGGGCGCCGAGCCAGTGGGCCTCGCCGTCGGCGTCGGCGGTCAGGGTGGCGGCGCTGCGCACGCCCACGAAGGAGTAGCGGGACCAGCTGCGTCCCTGCTCCGCGGACTCCAGCAGGAAGGTGCCGGGGCGCTCGCCGGCCAGGCTGCGGTAGAGACCGATCGGGGTGAGGCCGTCCGCGAGGAGCCTGCGGGTGACCGGGATGACCCGGGTGTCGACGGCGAGCTTGCGGAAGGCTTCGAGGTCCATGGCGGGCGGCACCTTCTGGTCGTGGTGAGCTGTGGGGGTCAGGCGAGCGGGAGCACGTCGGCGTCGAAGCAGGTGCGGTCGCCGGTGTGGCAGGCGGCGCCGCTCTGGTCGACCTTGACGAGCAGGGTGTCGCCGTCGCAGTCCAGCGCGACCGAGGTGACCCGCTGGACGTGGCCCGAGGTGTCGCCCTTCACCCAGTACTCCTGGCGGCTGCGGCTCCAGTAGGTGCAGCGGCCGGTGGTGAGGGTGCGGTGCAGCGCCTCGTCGTCCATCCAGCCCAGCATCAGCACCTCGCCGGTGTCGTACTGCTGCGCGATGGCCGGGAGGAGACCGTCGGCGGTGCGCTTGAGCCGGGCGGCGATCCCGGGAGCCAGGGCGGTCGAGCCGGGGACGGCGGGTGTGGTGGACATGGGGCCATTGTGTCAGTCCGGCCCGGCCCGCCGGGCCGCCGTCCGGATCGCGGCGGCGGCCCTCGGGACGGCGGGCGGACGGCTCACGGCCGCTCGCAGCCCGGCGGCCAGATCCGGTGGACGAACAGTCCGGCCCGCCCGGCCAGTTCGGCGACCCGGGCCGGCTCACCGCCGGGCTCGCCGTCCCAGACCGCGATCACCTCGTCGACCATGCCGACCAGGGCGCGCGCGGTGTCGTCGCCGAGACCGCCGTGCTCGACGGCGGCGAGCCGGTGGATGGCGTTGGCCTCGTTCATCAGCCGCAGCCGGGTGCCCCGGTGCTCGTCGTCGGCGCGGCCCACCAGCGGTGCCCCGGCGGGGACGATCACCTCCAGCTTGCCGCCGTGATCCAGCACGGAACGGGCGAACCAGCTCTCCGGGCCCTCGTCGGCGCAGGTGACGCCGACCAGTTCGTAGGCGCCGTAGGTGGTGATCAGCTTCCAGAGGTCCCCGCGGACCAGCATCTCGGTGATGCCCCCCGACAGGCCCCGGTGACCGGTGATTCCGACGCGCATCCGCAACTCCTGGGATCGTGTCGTGCCGGGGCGAGCCTAGCCGACCACGGCGGGCCCACCCCGGCGGGCCGCCCCCGCTCCCGGCCCGCCGCGCCGGCCCGGTCTGCTCGTACGAGTTGTGCCAACCGGCTGCCACGGGGCCCCGGAGTGGGCCATTCTCGTGGCCATGACCTCCGAGCAGCCGCCCGAAGCCGCCGCCTCCCGTCCGTCGCGGGGCCTGGTCCTCGCCGTCTCGGCCGTACTGGCCGTGCTGCTCGCGGTGGTGGCCACCGTGCTGCTCTGGCCGGAGACGAAGCCGGCCGCGCTGCCGCCGCCGCCCGCCCCCAGCACGACCACCGCGACCCCCACGCCCACCCCGACACCCACCCCGACACCGACCAGGGTGGTGCCGTACACCTTCTTCCCGGTGGGCTCCTGCTTCGACCACCCGCAGCTGAACAAGACGGTCACCAAGCCCGAGGCGCGGCCCTGCGAGGGCGAGCACGACGGCGAGGCGATCGCCGACCTGCTGCTCCCGGACGGGCTGACCGGCGACAGCCAGATCAGCAAGGCGATGCGGGAGGGCTGCCAGGCGGCGCAGGCCGCCGCCGAGGCGCGCCAGGGCGGCGGCGGCCCGTACTACGGCTACCCGTTCGGCCCGTCCACGGCCTTCTACCAGCAGGGCTGGCGGGACTTCACCTGCACGCTGACGGCGAGCAACCGCCCGGGCGGCGTCCGGCTCTCCGGCCACCTGCGCTGAGGACCGGCCCCGGGGCGACCGGCCCCGGGACACCGGCCGCCCCCTAGGCTTGCCGCATGTCGAACCATGCCCTCGCCGAGCGCCACCGGCTGGCCGAACTCCTCACCGCCGCCGGACCGGACGCGCCCACCCTCTGCGCCGGGTGGACCACCCGGGACCTCGCCGCCCACCTGGTGCTCCGTGAGCACCGCCCGGACGCCGCGGCCGGCATCCGGGGCGGCCCGCTGGCCGGCTGGACCCGCCAGGTGCAGAACGGCTACGCCGCGCGCCCCTACGAGGACCTGCTGCGCTCGTTCCGGGCCGGCCCGCCGCTGCTCTCGCCGTTCGCGCTGCCGGGGGCCGACGAGGCGGCGAACACCGTGGAGTACTTCGTGCACGCCGAGGACGTCCTCCGGGCGGGCGAATCGTGGCAGGCCCGGCCGGTGCCGTCCGGACGGGCCGAGGCGCTCTGGCGCCGCCTGCCGCTGATCGCCCGGCTGGAGGCGGGCCGGCGCTCCCCCGCCCGCCTGGAGCTGTGCCGCCCGGACGGACGGAGCGTGACGGTGGGCCCCACCGGCGCGCCGACGGTGCGGATCACCGGCGAGCCGGGCGAGCTGACGCTGTTCGTCCACGGGCGGGGCGCCCGGACCGAGCTGTCCGTGGACGGCCCGCCGGACGCCGTCGCCGCCCTGCACCACGTGTTCCCGCTGCCGCCGGTCCGGCCGTAGGAACGGTCGCGGCACAGGCCGGGAGGCGGTCGCGGGACAGGCCCGCGACCGCCCCGGCTGCGAATGTCGGTGGCGGGGTGCAGACTCGCATCGGGCCGGGAAGAGGCGCGACCGCGCCTGCGGAAAGCCGCCCGGCCGTCTGTCCCGTCGAAGGAGCACCACCTCATGCTCACCACCGACTTCCCCACCGGTTCGCCCTGCTGGATCGACCTCGGCAGCCCGGACCCGGCCGCCGCCGCCACCTTCTACGGCGCGGTGTTCGGCTGGACGTTCCAGGAGCTCGGCCCGGAGGCGGGCGGCTACGGCTTCCTCCAGGCGGAGGGCAGGACGGTGGGCGCGATCGGGCCGCTCACCGAGGAGGGCGCGCGGTCCGCCTGGACGACGTACTTCAAGACACCGGACGCCGAGGCCACCACCAAGTCCGTCGAACAGGCCGGCGGCACCGTCCGGGTCGCGCCGTTCGACGTGATGGACGCCGGGCGGATGGCCCAGCTGACCGACCCGCAGGGCGCCCCGTTCGCGATCTGGCAGGCCGGCGCGACCGTCGGCCTGGACGCGGTCTCCACCGACAACGCGCTGGTCTGGTCCGAACTGCACACCACCGACCAGGAGGCCGGGTTCGGCTTCTACCGGGCGGTGTTCGGCTGGCGCTCGGAGAAGTTCCCGGCCCCGGGGATGACCTACCTGGTGGTCTCCACCGCCGAGGGCGACCAGCAGGACACCAGCTTCGGCGGCATCGCCCCGGTCATGGGCGAGGGCCAAGCGCCCTCCTGGACGCCCTACTTCGCCACCGAGCAGGTGGACGAGCTGGCGCGCCGCGCCACGTCGACCGGCGGCACGGTGCTGATGCCCGCCGAGGACGTCCCGGAGGTCGGCCGGATCGCCTGGCTGGCGGACCCGTTCGGCGCGCCGTTCGCGCTGATCAAGGGCGAACCGCGGCAGGGCTCCTGAACGCCGCCGCCCGGTGCCGCCCGGAGCGCGGGCGGCACCGGGCGGCCGGGCGTCAGTGGTCCGGGCGGCAGTGGGCGACCGGGCGGCAGCGCACCCGGCGGCCGGAGGTCAGCGGACCGGGTGGCCGCTCTCCCGCAGCGCGTCCTTGACCTCGCCGATCCGCAGGTCCCCGAAGTGGAAGACGCTGGCGGCCAGCACGGCGTCGGCGCCCGCGTCCACCGCCGGGGCGAAGTCGGCGAGCTTGCCGGCCCCGCCGGAGGCGATGACCGGGACGGCGACGCTCTTCCGCACGGCCCGGATCAGCTCCAGGTCGTAGCCGTCCTTGGTGCCGTCCGCGTCCATCGAGTTGAGCAGGATCTCCCCCGCGCCCAGCTCGGCCGCGCGGCCCGCCCACTCGACGGCGTCCAGGCCGGTGCCCCGGCGCCCGCCGTGGGTGGTGACCTCGAAGCCCGAGGCGGTCTCGGTGCCCTCCGGGCAGCGCCGGGCGTCCACCGACAGCACCAGCACCTGGCGGCCGAAGCGCCGCGCGATCTCCCGGACCAGCTCCGGGCGGGCGATCGCCGCGGTGTTGACGCCCACCTTGTCGGCCCCGGCCCGCAGCAGCTTGTCCACGTCGTCGACGGCGCGGATGCCGCCGCCGACGGTGAGCGGGATGAAGACCTGCTCGGCGGTGCGGCGGACCACGTCGTAGGTGGTCTCGCGGTCGCCGGAGGAGGCGGTGATGTCGAGGAAGGTCAGCTCGTCGGCACCCTCGGCGTCGTAGAGCTTGGCCATCTCGACCGGATCCCCGGCGTCGCGCAGGTTCTGGAAGTTGACGCCCTTCACCACCCGGCCGGCGTCGACGTCCAGGCAGGGGATGACACGTACGGCGAGGGTCACGGCTGATTGCCTTCCAGAGTGCGTGCGAGCCCGGCGCGATAGGCGTCGAGTTCGACCTCGACCATCATCCGGGAGTCGATCAGGCCCCCGACCACCACCATGGTGGTCACCGGGCGGGCGGCGTCGAAGAGGGTGCGGTGGGCGCGGCCCACCTCCTCGGCGTCGCGGGCGTGGGTGATGTACATCCGGGTACGGACCACGTCGTCCGTCGTCAGTCCGTACGCGGCCAGGGCCTTGAGCCCGACGCCGAACGCGGCGAGGGTCTGCTGGTACGGGTCGCTCTCGTGCTCGACCTTCCCGTCCACCCAGGCGGTGGAGCCGGCCACGTGCACATGGTCTCCCGCGGCGACCGCCCGCGAGTAGCCGAACTCGTCCTCCCGAGGGGAGAACCCGGCCACCCGACCGCGTACGATCTGACGTTCCGTCATCCTGAAACCGCCTCCAGGGCCTCTTCGAGGGTGAACTTCTGCTCGTAGAGTGCCTTGCCCACGATGGCCCCCTCGACACCCTCGCCGACGAGGGTGGCGATGGCGCGCAGGTCGTCCAGCGAGGAGACGCCGCCGGAGGCGACCACCGGCTTGTCGGTGGCGGCGCAGACGTCGCGCAGCAGCTGCAGGTTGGGGCCGGTCAGGGTGCCGTCCCGGTTGACGTCGGTGACCACGTAGCGGGCGCAGCCCTCGGCGTCGAGGCGGGCCAGCACGTCGAAGAGCTGGCCGCCGTCGCGGGTCCAGCCGCGGCCGCGCAGGGTGGTGCCGACCACGTCCAGGCCGACGGCGATCTTGTCGCCGTGCTCGGCGATGACCTTGGCGACCCACTCGGGGCTCTCCAGGGCGGCGGTGCCGAGGTTGACCCGGGTGCAGCCGGTGGCCAGGGCCGCGGCCAGCGACTCGTCGTCGCGGATGCCGCCGGACAGCTCGACCTTGATGTCCAGCGCGGCGGTGACCTCACGGAGCAGGTCACGGTTGCCGCCGGTGCCGAAGGCGGCGTCCAGGTCGACCAGGTGGAGCCACTCCGCGCCGGCGTTCTGCCAGGCGAGGGCGGCGGCGAGCGGCTCGCCGAAGGAGGTCTCGGTGCCGGAGGCTCCCTTGACCAGGCGGACGGCCTGGCCGTCCCGGACATCGACGGCGGGAAGCAGTTCGAGGCGGCTCATGATGGTGACAACTCTCAGCTCGTCAGAGGGTGTTGACCCAGTTGGTCAGCAGGGCGGCGCCGGCGTCGCCGGACTTCTCGGGGTGGAACTGGGTGGCCCAGAGCGGGCCGTTCTCCACGGCCGCGACGAACGGCTGCCCGTGCGTGGCCCAGGTGACCAGCGGGGCGTGCAGCCGCGCGCTGTGGACCTCCAGCTCCCAGCGGCGCACCCCGTAGGAGTGCACGAAGTAGAACCGGGTGTCGGCGTCGAGACCGGCGAAGAGCCGGCTGCCCTCGGGGGCGTCGACGGTGTTCCAGCCCATGTGCGGGACGATCGGCGCGTCCAGCGGCTCGACGGTGCCCGGCCACTCGTCGCAGCCGGGGGTCTCCACGCCGTGCTCGACCCCCTTCTCGAAGAGGATCTGCATGCCGACGCAGATGCCCAGCACCGGGCGGCCCCCGGCGAGCCGGCGGCCGATGACCTGCTCGCCGCGGACGGCCTTCAGCCCGCGCATGCAGGCCTCGAAGGCCCCGACGCCGGGGACGAGCAGACCGTCCGCGTCCAGGGCGGTCCGGAAGTCCGACGTGACGGTGACGGTGGCGCCGGTGCGCTCGACGGCGCGCTGGGCCGAGCGGAGGTTGCCCGACCCGTAGTCGAGTACGACGACGTTCTTGCCCATGTTCAGGTGTCCAAGTCTCTCGGCTGTTCCGGACCGGCTCCGCGCGGCGCTCTCCGTGCGGAGCCGGTCCGTACGACGTGCTGTCCGTACGACGTGCTGTCGGTACGGCGGCGCTAGAGGCGCATCAGGCCGGAGGCCAGGCAGAGCACCGAGCCGATGGCGAGCACCGCGATGACGCCCTTCGGGATCTTCTGCTTCCAGAACGAGATGACCCCGCCGGCCAGGAAGAGCCCGACGAAGAGGAGGACGATCGTGGCCTTGCTCACAGCGCACCCTTGGTCGACGGGAGGATGCCGGCCGCGCGCGGGTCGCGCTCGGCGGCGTAGCGCAGGGCCCGGGCCAGCGCCTTGAACTGGCACTCCACGATGTGGTGCGCGTTGCGCCCGTACGGCACGTGGACGTGCAGGGCGACCTGCGCCTGGGCCACGAAGGACTCCAGGATGTGCCGGGTCATGGTGGTGTCGTAGCTGCCGATCATCGGCGCCATGGTCTCCGGCTCGGTGTGCACCAGGTAGGGGCGGCCGGAGAGGTCGACGGTGACCTGGGCGAGCGACTCGTCCAGCGGCACCGTGCAGTTGCCGAAGCGGTAGATGCCGACCTTGTCGCCGAGCGCCTGCTTGAAGGCGGCGCCCAGGGCGAGGGCGGTGTCCTCGATGGTGTGGTGGGTGTCGATGTGCAGGTCGCCGTCGGTCTTCACGGTGAGGTCGAAGAGGCCGTGGCGGCCGAGCTGGTCGAGCATGTGGTCGTAGAACCCGACGCCCGTGGAGATCTCGGTCCGGCCGGTGCCGTCGAGATCGATCTCGACCAGGACCGAGGTCTCCTTGGTGGTGCGTTCAACGCGTCCGATACGGGACATACGGGGTTACAGCTCCTTGATCACGGTGGAGACGGCGTCCAGGAAGGCGTCGTTCTCGGCGGGGGTGCCGGCGGTGACGCGCAGCCACCCGGGGACGCCGTTGTCGCGGACCAGGACGCCCTGGTCGAGGATGGCCTGCCAGACGGCGTGGGTGTCCGCGAAGCGGCCGAACTGGACGAAGTTGGCGTCCGAGTCGGTCACCTCCAGGCCCAGCCCGCGCAACGCGTCGACCAGCCGGTCACGCTCGGCCTTGAGCCGGTCGACGTACCCGAGCAGGGTGTCGGTGTGCTCCAGGCAGGCCAGCGCGGTGGCCTGGGTGACGGCCGACAGGTGGTAGGGCAGCCGCACCAGCTGGACGGCGTCCACCACGGCGGCGTCGGCCGCCAGGTAGCCCAGCCGCAGGCCGGCCGCGCCGAAGGCCTTGGACATGGTGCGGGTGACCACCAGGTTGGGGCGGCCCTCCAGCAGCGGCAGCAGCGAGGCGCGGTGCGAGAACTCGACGTACGCCTCGTCCACGATCACCACGCTGGGCCCGGCGGCCTGCGCCGCCTCGTACAGCCGCAGCACCACGTCGGCCTCGACGGCGGTCCCGGTCGGGTTGTTCGGCGAGCAGACGAAGACGACGTTCGGCCGGTGCTCGGCGATGGCCTCGACGGCGGCGTCCACGTCGACGGTGAAGTCCTCGTCGCGCGGCCCCGGGATCCAGCCGGTGCCGGTGCCCCGGGAGATCAGGGCGTGCATCGAGTAGGAGGGCTCGAAGCCGAGCGCGGTGCGGCCGGGACCGCCGAAGGTCTGGAGCAGCTGCTGCAGGATCTCGTTGGATCCGTTGGCGGCCCAGACCTGCGCGCGGGTGCGCCCGAAGCCGGTGGTCCGGGTCAGGTAGCCGGCCAGGCCCTCGCGCAGCTCGACCGCGTCCCGGTCGGGGTAGCGGTTGAGGTCGCGGGCGGCCTCGGCGACGCGCTCGGCGATCCGGGCCACCAGCTCCTCGGGGAGCGGGTACGGGTTCTCGTTGGTGTTCAGCTGGACGGGGACGTCCAGCTGGGGGGCACCGTACGGGGACTGGCCGCGCAGCTCGTCACGGATGGGAAGGTCGTCGATCCTCATGTACCGGGAACCGTCCAGTCGAAGCGGGCCTTGATGGCGTCACCGTGACCGGGGAGGTCCTCGGCGTCGGCCAGGTTGACGACGTGCGCGGCGATACCGGCCAGCGCCTCACGGTCGTACTCGACGACCTGCACACCGCGCAGGAAGGTCTGCACGGACAGCCCGGCCGAGTGGCAGGCGCAGCCGCCGGTCGGCAGCACGTGGTTCGAGCCGGCGGCGTAGTCGCCCAGCGACACCGGGGTCCAGCGGCCGATGAAGATCGCGCCGGCGTTGCGCACCCGGGCCGACACGGCGTGGGCGTCCCGGGTCTGGATCTCCAGGTGTTCGGCGGCGTAGGCGTTGACCACCGCGAGCCCCTGCTCCAGGTCGTCGACCAGGATGATGCCGGACTGCCGGCCGCCCAGCGCCTCGGCCACCCGCTCGCCGTGCTTCGTCCGGGCGACCTGCGCCTTCAGCTCGGCCTCGACGGCCTCCGCCAGCTCGGGCGAGTCGGTGACCAGCACCGAGCCCGAGGTCGGGCCGTGCTCGGCCTGGCTGATCAGGTCGGCGGCGACGTCCACCGGGTCGGCGCTGTCGTCGGCGAGGACGGCGATCTCGGTCGGACCGGCCTCGGAGTCGATGCCGATCCGACCGGCGAAGTAGCGCTTGGCCGCGGCCACGTAGATGTTGCCCGGGCCGGTGACCATGTTGACCGGCTCGCACTCCTCGGTGCCGAGCGCGAACATGGCGACCGCCTGGGCCCCGCCGACCGCGTACACCTCGGTGACGCCGAGCAGCGCGCAGGCCGCCAGGATCGTCGGGTGCACCCGGCCGCCGAAGGCCTTCTGCGGCGGCGAGGTGACCGCGATGCCGGTCACCCCGGCCTCCTGCGCGGGCACCACGTTCATCACGACGGAGGACGGGTAGACGGCGAGACCGCCCGGCACGTACAGGCCGACCCGGTCCACCGGCGCCCAGCGCTGGGTGACCGTGCCGCCCGGCACGACCTGGGTGGTGTGCCCGGTGCGGCGCTGGTCCGCGTGGACGAGGCGGGCGCGGCGGATCGACTCCTCCAGCGCGGCGCGGACCTTCGGGTCCAGCGCCGCCAGGGCCTCGGTGAGCTGCTCGGCGGGCACCCGGGTGGACTCCAGCCGCACACCGTCGAAACGTTCCGTGATGTCGATCACCGCCGCGACCCCGCGATGACGCACGTCCTCGGCGATCGGGCGCACCGTCTCCAGGGCGGCCGCGACGTCGAAGTCGGCACGGGGCAGCAGGTCACGCGGGTCGTCGAGCGAGCCGCGCAGGTCGATTCGAGAGATCACGCCACCCAGTGTAAGGAGTGGCCGGAACAGGCGACCGCGCATTTCAGTCCGTGATACGAAGGGTGAGACAACCGGGGGAGACGGGGGAACGATGACGGAGCGTGCTCCGGACGGCTGGACGCGGACCGAGCAGGGTCTCTGGGAGGCGTTCCGCCAGGGCGAGGTCTACGACCTGCGGGCCGGCGCCACCGGCCCGGACCACGCCCCCAACACCGCCCCGCCCGGCACCCCGCCCCCCGCCGGACCGCGGTCCGGCGACCCCCTGGACGACCCCTTCGGCGACGCGACGTGGGGCCCCGGGCGCACGGTCCGCGCCGAGGTGCTGGCCCACCTGCTGCTGGACGGCCCGCCGGCCGCCCCCGGGCGGGTCGCGGCCCTGAAGCTGACCGGCGCCCGGGTCACCGGCCCACTGGTGCTGGCCGGCGGCACCATCGGCCACTACGTCGAGGTGCACGACTGCCGCTTCGAGCGGAAGGTGCTGATATCCGAGGCCGACGCCGGCACCCTGCGCTTCGTCCGGTGCCTGATCCCCCGGCTGGAGGCCTCCCGCCTCACCACCTCCGGTGACCTGCACCTGGCCCGCTGCCGCATCGCGCAGGGCATCCGGCTCACCGACTCCCGGATCGGCACCGACCTGCTGCTCAACCAGGCCGTCCTGGGCGGTGACCGGTTCGGCCGGGCGCTGTCCGCCGACGGCATGGCGGTCAGCCAGGACTTCGAGGCCGACCGGCTGGAGTCCCGCGGCGAGGTCAGCCTGCGGACCGTCAGGGTCGGCGGCCGGCTCTCGCTGCGCGGCGCCCAGCTGCACGCCCTCCCGCAGAACCCGGTCGCCCTGAACGCCGTCCGGCTCACCGTCGGCCACACCCTGTACCTCAGCGGCTCGATGGACGGCGGCTGGTTCTCCTCCGGTTCGTACTACGGCTCCGGCTACGGCCAGGTCGTCCCGGCCGGCACCCCCAGCACCCCGTTCCGCGCGCACGGCGCCGTCCGGCTCTCCGACAGCCGCTTCGAAAGTGCCTGCCTGATCACCGACGCGGAGTTCCACCTCGGCCCGGAGGACGAGCTGGCGCTGCGCCGCATCCAGACCCCCGAGCTGCGCTTCACCTGCCGCACCCCGCCCACCGGCAAGGTCACGCTCTCCCGCGCCCGGGTCGGCAACCTGGTCGACGCCCCCGACTCCTGGCCGCACGGCCGGCACCTCGGCCTCACCGGCTTCACCTACGAGTGCCTGCGCCCGGCCGCCCCCTTCGGCATCCGGCAGCGGATCGCCTGGCTGGAGGAGTCCGCGGTCGAGTTCCAGCCCGAGTCCTACGAGCAGCTGGCCGCCGCCCTGCGCCGCGACGGCGCCGACGACGACGCCCGGGAGGTGCTGTACGCCAAGCAGCGCCGCCGCCGGCAGTCCCTGCCGCTGCCCGCCCGGGTCTGGGGCCGGGTCCAGGACGTCACCGTCGGCTACGGCTTCCGTCCCGGCCGGGCCGCGCTCTGGTTACTGCTCGCCTGGGCGCTCGGCAGCGCCTACTTCGCCACCCACGAGCTCCAGCCGCTGAAGGCCGACGAGCGCCCGCACTGGAACCCGGTGCTGTACGCGCTGGGCCAGCTGCTGCCGGTCGTCGACCTCGGCCAGCAGGGCTGGAACCCCGGCGGCACCGCCCAGTGGGTCGCCTCCGGCCTGGTCGTCGTCGGCTGGGTGCTGGCCACCACCGTCGCCGCCGGGGCCAGCCGGATGCTCCAGCGGGGATAACCCCCGGGCGTACCCACCGCTCGGGGAACTACGCTGTGCGCCGTGACAGAACGGCTGCCGCTCTTCCCGCTGAACTCCGTGCTCTACCCGGGCCTGGTGATGCCCCTGAACATCTTCGAGGAGCGTTACCGCCGTCTGGTCGCCGACCTGCTCGCCCTCCCCGAGGACCAGCCGCGGCGGTTCGGCGTGCTCGCCATCAAGGACGGCCGCGAGGTCGCGCCGGTCCGCCCCGAGGAGGGCCCGGCCGGGCCGCTGGACGGTCTGGGCACCGTCACCGGGGACCCTCTGGAGGCGCTGTACCACGTCGGCTGCGTGGCCGACGTGGCCTCCGCCCAGGAGCAGCCGGACGGCCGGTACGAGCTGCTGGTCACCGGCACCACCCGGTTCCGGCTGCGCTCGGTGGACACCGGCGGTCCGTACCTGAGCGGCGAGATCGAGCCGATCGAGGAGCTGCCCGGCGAGGGCGCCGGGGCGCTGGCCTCCGGCGTCGAGCGGGCCTTCCGGGTGTACCAGAAGCGGCTCGCCGGCGCCCGCGAGGCCAGCACCGTCGGCCGCCAGGAGCTGCCCGACGACCCGCAGGTGCTCTCCTACCTGGTGGCCGCCGCCTCGGTCTTCGAGACGCCGGTCAAGCAGGAGCTGCTGGCCTGCCCCGACACCGCCCGGCGGCTGACCGCCGAACTGGAGCTGCTGCGCCGCGAGACGGCGGTGCTCAGCTGGCTGCCGTCACTGCCCGCGGTGGATCTGACCCGCCAGTCCTTCAGCCCCAACTGACCCCGTCCACCGACGCGTTCGAAGAGGTCCCGATGGCCAGGAAGCCGAAGCAGGCCGGCGGGGGCACGCCCGCCACCGTCGCCCTGGAGGCCGCCGCGGTGGTGTTCACCGTGCACGCCTACCCGCACGACCCGGCCGCCGCCTCCTACGGCGGCGAGGCCGCCGAGGTCCTCGGGGTGGCGCCCGAGCGGGTGTTCAAGACCCTGGTCGCCGAGGTCGACGGCGTGCTCACGGTCGGGGTCGTCCCGGTCGCCGGCCGGCTCGACCTCAAGGCGCTGGCCGCCGCCGTCGGCGGCAAGCGGGCCGCGATGGCGGACCCGGCGGCCGCCGAGCGCAGCAGCGGCTACGTCCTCGGCGGCATCTCCCCGCTCGGCCAGCGCCGCGCGCTGCGCACGGTGGTGGACGACAGCGCGCTCGGCCACGCCACGGTGTACGTCTCGGCCGGCCGGCGCGGGCTGGAGGTCGAACTGGCCCCGGCCGACCTGGTCGGTCTCACCCGCGCGGTGACCGCCCCGATCGGCCGCTGAGGCCGCCGAGGCCGCCGACCATCGGGGCGGCCCGCCGTCAGGGCGCGGGGTCGGCCGGGGGCCGGTCCCCCGGGTGCGGCCGGTCGGCCGGCCGCTCCCCCACCGGCCGCTCCCCCGCCGGAGCCGGGTGGAACGACCCGCCCGGCAGCCCGTCCACGGGCCGCTGCACGCCGTACGGACCCGCCCAGTACGGCGGCGGGTCCTCCTCGCGCTTGCCGAACGCGGCCGAGAGCGCCAGCAGGAGCACCATCGCGGCCATCGGCCAGGCCAGCAACGCGCCGTAGGCCCCGAGGTCGATGTCGGCGTCGAAGTGGCCGCCGTTGCCGACCCGCCGGGCCTCGGCGACGAGGTCGCTCGCCGGGCCGAGCCGCCGGCCCAGCCCCCAGGCGCCCACCGAGGCCAGCAGACCACCGATCGCGAGACCGATCGCCACCGCGATCCCGCCGCCGCGCCGCCGGGTGAACAGGAAGGCGCCGAGCGCGGTCAGCAGGCCCATGCCCAGCCCGATCAGCACGAAGACGCTGTCGGCCCCGGCCCGCTGCTCGCCCTCCGGGTCGCCGTAGAGGATCTTGTTGCCGTCGACCACCAGCGGCACCTTCGGCGCCAGCCAGGCCCAGAGCACCGCCATCACCAGGCCCAGCGCCAGACAGGCCAGCACCGTGACCGCGCCGACCTTCAGCTCGGGCAGCAGCCGCTCCAGCGGCGCCGGCCGGTCCGCGGCCCGCAGCACGGCCTGGTCCGCGGACGGCGGCGCGTACGGGTTCGGGTCGGCGGCCGGACCGGGGGCGGCGGCGTCCGCGTCGGTGCCCGCGGCGGCACGCGGGGGATCCGGAGGTGTGTTCGGTACGGTCACCGGCCCATCGTTTCACGATCGCCGCCCGAACGGACCCGCCACCCGGACGGGCGGGGCTCCCAGGGCGTGTTTGCAAAGTCCCGCCGGGTACGCGACGCCGGGCATCCCGCCCAACACCGCGGCCTGGTCCGACGCGACTTTGCAAACACACCTAGCGCGTGGTGGCCCGCTCCGACGCGACTTTGCAAACACACCTAGCGCGTGGTGGCCCGCCGGTAGGCCCAGGTGGCCACCGCCAGCGACACCACGCCCACTCCCGCGCAGACCGCCAGGTTCCCGGCCACCGCCACCCAGTCCGGGTCGGCCGCGAAGGTCCGGGCGAAGGCCTCCACGCCGTACGTGGAGGGCAGCAGGTCACGCAGCCAGAGCACCGGCTGCGGCAGGTGATCCACCGGGAGCACCCCCAGCAGCAGCGCCGCCGACATGCCGAGCTGCCCCAGCATGGTGGCGATCTCCTGCTTGGGCGCCAGCAGCCCGCAGGCCGCGCCGAGCCCGGACAGCGCCGCCCCGGCCAGCGGCACCACCGCGAGCAGCACCCAGAGCTGTCCCATCGGGAGCCCGAACATCCACGCCCCGGCGACGGCCGTCACCAGGGTGCCCGGGAGCGTGAACGAGGCGTACGCGGCGGCCGCGCCGAGGACCACCGAGGCCGCCGGAACGGGCAGCGTCGCGTAGTGGTCGAGACCGCCGCTGGCCCGCAGCCGGCCGAAGTACTGGGCCAGCAGGTTGAGCGCCACGAAGGCCACCACCAGGACGCTGGAGCCGGCCACCACCGACCGCGCGGCCGAGGTCTGCCCCGGGTCGACGACACCGCGCATCATCACCAGGATGCCGAGCGACTGGAAGGTCGCCACGAACAGCAGCGGGATGCGGGCCACCTTGGCCCGGGCCAGCTGCGCCCGGTAGACGGCCGCCAGCGCGGGCAGCAGCCGGGCGGCGGGGGCCAGCGGGGCGGGACCGACGTCGGCGACCCCGGCGGTCTGCGGCGGCACCGAGAGCAGGGTCACTTGGCCAGTCCTCCATGGCGGCCGCCCAGCTTGAGGTAGGCGTCCTCAAGACTCGGGGTGGCCAGGGTGAAGTCGTCCAGCGCGGCGAACGCCGGGCCGGTGGTGACGGCGGCGACCAGCTCACGGGCCCGCTCGGGGGTGGTGCGCACGGTCCAGCGGCGGCCGGTGCGCTCGGCCCGCTCGGCGAGCGCGGCGACGGCGGCGACCGCCATCGGCGCCTCGTCCCGCCAGACCAGGTCCAGCCGGACGTCGCCGTCCACCAGCGCCTTGAGCCCGCCGGGGGTGTCGCAGGCGATCACCCGGCCCTCGTCCACCACCGCGACCCGGTCCAGCACGGTCTCCGCTTCGATCACGTTGTGGGTGACCAGCAGCACCGTGGTCCGCCGCTCGGCCCGGCGGCGGTCGACGGCGCTCCAGACCGCCCGGCGGGCGACCGGGTCCATGCCGGTGGTCGGCTCGTCCAGCACCAGCAGCGGCCGCTCCCCCACCAGCGCGGCGGCGAAGCAGGCGAGCCGGCGCTGGCCGCCGGAGAGTTTGGCGAGCGGCCGGTGGGCGAGCGGTTCCAGGGCGAGTTCGGTGAGCACGTCGGCGGCCTCGGCCCGGGCCCGGGCCCGGCTGAGGCCACGCAGCCGACCGGTGGTCTCGGCGGCCAGCGCGACGGTCAGCTCGTCCAGCGCGGTGGACTCCTGGCCGAGGTAGCCCAGCAGCCGGGCGGCCCGCTCGGGGTGGCGGACCACGTCGTGGCCGAGCAGTTCGATGGAGCCGGAGTCGGGCCGCAGCAGGCCGGTGAGCTGGCGGACCAGGGTGGACTTGCCGGCCCCGTTGGGCCCCAGCAACCCGAAGATCTCGCCCTGCCGGACGGTCAGGCTGATGCCGTCGTTGGCCCGGATCGCGCCGGCACCGGCGCCGCGCCCGGAGCGGTACGTCTTCACCAGGTCGCGTACGGCACAGCACGGCGAGGCCTCCAGGGGTGCCCGCCCGGCCGTCTCGCTCATCCGCCCGCCTCGCTCCACCGAGCGGTCGCTTCGCGGACCGCGCCCCGGTCGGCGCTCCGCTCCTTGCCCTCGCTCACGAGCGAAGACTCTACGCGGTGGACACCACCAACCGGACAAGGGGGCCTGATCCCCCGAAACGGGAACGCCGCTCAGTCGTCGACGACGAGGTCCCCACCGGGGACCCGGCCCGCCAGCTCCTTCCAGAATCCCGCCCGGATGGCGTACCGGTCGTGCTCGTCGATCTGGTCGTCCTTGTGCGCGAGCAGCCCGAACCGGGCGGCGTAGCGGAGCAGCTCGCCGTCGACCCGGTGCGGGATGCGCGGGTAGTCGGGCCAGAGCACGGTGAGCCGTTCGACGTCGCCGAGCCGCTCCGTCCAGCGGCGGGCGAACACCTGACCGACCTCGTGCGCGTCGCCGCCGATGGTGGTGATGTCCTCCTCGCGGTCGGCCCAGCGCTGCTCGGCGGTGGTCAGCTGGGCGAGGGTGGGCAGGCCGTCCCCGGCGGTGACGGCCGGCTCGACGGCGGGCCGCTCGACCCAGCCCCGGTCGGAGGACCAGCGCAGCACCGGGCCGGTGGGGTGGGCCGCCGTCGCGGGCTGGGGGGCGGTGGTGCGCCCGGCGAGGTCCTTGGGCGTCGGGACGACCTTCAGCGCGGTGGCCGTCCCGTTGGAGCGCCCGTTCGCGACCGGTACCTCGACGGGCCCGGGCACGGCGGCGGGCCGGACCGCGGACGCCACCGCCGCGGGCGGGGCGGCCAGGATCTTGGCGATCTCGTGCCGCGACCCGGGGGCGGGGAAGCCGGTGGAGGTGTCGCGCAGGCTGAACGAGCCCTCGATCCACTCCCGGTCGAGCACCCGCCGCTCGTCGGCCTCGCCGACCAGGTCCTCGGACTGGTTGAAGTCGCCGTCGGCGGCCTGCAGCGCCCACAGGTGGACGACCACGCCGTGCTCCTTGGCGGACATCATGCCGGGCAACAGGTCCCCGTCGCCGGTGATCAGCACGACGTCGGCACAGGCCCGGTTGCGGGCGAGTTCGGAGAGCTCGGCGTGCATCGCGGCGTCCACGCCCTTCTGCACCCAGCGGCCCTCGGCCCGGGTGAGGGCGCCGAGCCGGACGGTGACCCGCGGCAGGACCCTGAGCCGGCGGTGCTCGGGCATCGGGCGGCGGTCCGGGGCGGCGTCGAACCAGTAGATCCGCAGCAGCGGCAGCCCGGTCTCGGCCTCGGCGCGCTCGCGCAGGGCGGTGATGAGCGCGGTGTGGTCGACACTGACCCGGGAGCGGGACGGGTCACCGGCGAGCAGGCTGGCGGCGGCACCCAGCAGGTAACCGGCGTCCACCAGGACGACACAGCGGTCCATCGCGCACCTCTTCTCGCTCGCCCTCGGGATCCGGCGTCGCCGGTCGCGGCGCTGCCGGGTGGGCGCGGTCCGCCCGGCGCTCGGGCCCGGTGGGGTGAGGGGGGCCCGCGGCCGCCCGATCGTTGGGTCACCTTTACCCCTGGTTCGCCGACCGAATCTCGGCGGATGTCGCGGTCCGGCAACAGCCGGCGGCGGTGTACCGGGGCCCGGGCGGCGGTGGGCGCGCCCCGGCTCGCACCGGGGAACGCGAAGCGGGCCCCGTCCGAAGACGGGGCCCGCCGGGTGCGACCGCGCGCTCAGCCCTTGAGCTCGGCGGCGACCAGTTCGGCCAGCTGGACGGCGTTGAGCGCGGCGCCCTTGCGCAGGTTGTCGTTGGAGACGAACAGCGACAGACCGTTCTCCACCGTCTCGTCGACGCGGATCCGGCCGACGAAGCTCGGGTCCCGGCCGGCGGCCTGGAGCGGGGTGGGGATCTCGCTCAGCTCGACGCCGGGGGCGCCGGCGAGCAGCTCGACCGCGCGCTCCGGGCTGATCGGGCGCTCGAAGCGGGCGTTGATCTGCAGCGAGTGGCCGGAGAAGACCGGGACGCGCACGCAGGTGCCGGCCACCTTCAGCTCGGGGATGCCGAGGATCTTGCGGCTCTCGTGGCGGAGCTTCTGCTCCTCGTCGGTCTCGTTGGAGCCGTCGTCGACGATGGAGCCGGCCAGCGGCAGCACGTTGAAGGCGATCGGGCGCTTGTAGACCTTGGGCTCGGGGAACTCGACCGCGGCGCCGTCGTGGGCGAGCGCCGAGGCGCCGTCGACGACCTTGGCGGCCTGGTCCTGGAGCTCGGCCACACCGGCCACGCCGCTGCCCGAGACGGCCTGGTAGGTGGAGACGACCAGCGCGGCGAGGCCGGCCTCGTCGTGCAGCGGGCGCAGCACCGGCATGGCGGCCATGGTGGTGCAGTTCGGGTTGGCGATGATGCCCTTGGGGCGGTTCGCGATGGCGTCGGGGTTGACCTCGGAGACGACCAGCGGGACGTCGGGGTCACGGCGCCAGGCCGAGGAGTTGTCGATCACGACGGCGCCGGCCGCGGCCGCCTTGGGGGCGAGGGCCTTGGAGGTGGAGCCGCCCGCCGAGAAGATCACGATGTCCAGGCCGGTGTAGTCGGCCGTGACCGCGTCCTCGACGGTGATCTCGGTGCCCTGCCAGGGCAGCGTGCGCCCGGCCGAACGGGCCGAGGCGAACAGCCGCAGCTGCTCCACCGGGCCCACTCCTCCGGGGAGTCCTGCGCGCTCCGCCAGGATCTCGCGGACCACGCCGCCGACCTGGCCGGTGGCCCCGACAATGCCGATCTTCATTCCGACTACTCCTCTTGATGTCGCTGGTCACAGCCGCACTCCGCCCATCATGCCTTGTCACCGGAGCGGGGCGACCGGGTATTCCACGGTGTGAGAGTCAGTGATCCAGACCACTGGCCAGTTCGAGCGCCCGCGCCACCTCCGCCGGGCCCGCCGGCAGCAGCGGCAGCCGGACGTCCGGGGTGGGAATCCGGCCCTGCGCGTGCAGCACGCCCTTGACCACGGCGGGGTTGGGCGCGGCGAAGGCGGCCAGCGTCAGCGCGGTGAGCCGGTGGCCCAGGGCGCGGGCCCGCGGCACGTCCCCACACTCCCAGGCGGCGGCCAGCTCGACGAACCGGGCGGTGGCCAGGTGGGCCGAGGCCAGGATGCCGCCGGCGGCGCCGAGCGCCAGCATCGGCGCGAGGAAGGCGTCCTCGCCGGTCAGGACGGCGAACCCGGCGGGCGGGTCGGCCAGCAGCTCCACGGCGTCCTGGTCCAGTCCGCCGGTCGCGTACTTGACGCCCACCACGCCCGGCAGGGCGGCCAGTTCACGCAGCACCCCGGCCGTCAGCGACTGCCCGGTCCGGTACGGGATGTGGTACACGACCAGCGGCACCGGGCTCGCCGCCGCCAGCGCCCGGAAGTGCGCGACCGTACCGGCCTCGCCCGGGCGCACGAAGGACGGCACGGTGACCAGCGCGGCCGCCACCCCCGGCACCCGCCCGACCCCGGCCAGCTCCTCGGCGGCCGCCCCGGTGCCGGCCCCGCCCACGCCGACCACCAGCTGGGCGCCGCGGTCGGCGCAGACGGCCGCGCAGACCTCGGTCACCGCGCGCCGCTCGTCCGCGCCCAGGGTGGCCGGCTCGCCGGTGGTGCCGAGGGCGACCAGCCCGGCCGCGCCGCCGTCCAGCACCGAACCGGCCAGCTTCTCCAGCGCGTCCAGCGCCACCGAGCCGTCGGCGGCGAACGGGGTGACCAGCGGGACGTAGATGCCCTTGAGGACCGTGTGTTCCATGCCCACGATCCTGTGCCCCGCGATCCCGCAGGTCCAGTTCACAGATGTGACGCTTCTCGTAAGCTGAGCCGATGCTCGATGTCCGACGCCTGCGCCTGTTGCGCGAACTCGCCCACCTCGGCACCATCGCCGCCGTCGCCGAGGCGCTCTCGTTCAGCCCTTCGGCGGTGTCCCAACAGCTGTCCGTCCTGGAGAAGGAGGCCGGTGTCCCGCTGCTGGAACGCACCGGGCGCCGGGTCGCGCTGACGCCGGCCGCGCTGGGGCTGGTCCGGCACGCCGAGGCGGTGCTGGCCCGGCTGGAACAGGCCGACGCCGAACTCGCCCACGCCAGACAGGGGTTGGCCGGGCCGCTGCGGATCGGCAGCTACCCCTCGGCGGCCCGGGCGGTGATCCCGGCGGTGCTCGCCGAACTGTCCGGCTGGCACCCGGACCTGGAGCCGATGGTCACCGAGGTGGACCCGGCGGCCGTGGCGGCGGCGCTGCGCGCGGGCGAGCTGGACGTGGCGCTGGTGCACGAGTACGACCTCGTGCCGGCCGATCCGGAGCCGGGCCTGGCGGTGACCCGCCCGGTGTTCACCGAGCCGATGTACCTGGCGGCCCGGGCCGCCGGCACCGTCGCCGGGCAGCGCGACGCGCCGTGGATCATGTCCCCGCGGGGCACGCTCTGCCACAGCATGGCCGTCCGGGCCTGCGAGAGCGCCGGTTTCGCCCCCCGCGTCCGGCACCAGATCGACGACTTCGCCACCGTGCTGGCCCTGGTGGCGGCCGGCCAGGGGGTGGCGCTGGTCCCGCAGCTGGGCACCGTGCGGACCCCGCCCGGTGTCGTCCTCACCCGGCTGCCGATGTACCGGCGCACCCGCGCCGCCTTCCGCGCGGGCGCGGGCTCGCACCCCGCGATCTCGGCCTTCGTCTCGGCCCTGCACACCGCCGTGCCGCCCGGCCTCGGCGGCACGGCGGCCTGAGCCGTGCGACCACCCGGGGCGCACGGCCCGGGCCGTGCGCCCCACGCCCGGGAGCCGGGGCCGGTCTCAGTTCGCCAGGCAGCTCGGACCGAGCAGCTGCTTGAGGTCCCCGAACAGCGCCGGGTCGGACTTCACCCGGTGCCGGTCCAGCCGCAGCACCGTGGTGCTGTGATCGCGCCGGAGGTGGACGTGCACCTCGGTACTGCCCTTGTGGTGGGCCAGCACCTCGCCGAGCCGGGTCACCACCGCCGGGTTGAGCCGGCTCTCCGCGATGGTGAGGGTGATCGGCAGCTGGGCCGCGACGTTCGTCAGGTCCGGCACGGCCAGCTCCATGCCCATCAGCCGCGGCACGTCCTCCCGCCTGTCGAGCTTGCCGCGGACGAACACCACGGAGTCCTCGACGAGTTGGGAGGCGACCAGCTGGTAGCTGGCGGGGAAGAACATGCAGTCGATCGAG
Source organism: Kitasatospora sp. NPDC059327 (assembly GCF_042752535.1). Lineage (NCBI taxonomy): Bacteria > Bacillati > Actinomycetota > Actinomycetes > Kitasatosporales > Streptomycetaceae > Kitasatospora > Kitasatospora sp. NPDC059327. Next base: position 64,513 of record NZ_JBHYYB010000013.1, read on the forward strand.
CCGGCCAGGTCCTCGACGGTGGCGATCGCCCAGGCGTTGCCCTGCTTGGTCATCTTCCGCTGGAGCCCCGAGATGATGCCGCCGACGGTGACGATGGCACCGTCCGGCCGCTCCGCGAGGTCGGCCACCGCGCAGTCCGCCTTGTCGGCGAGCAGGTGCTCGATGCCGTGCAGCGGGTGCGAGGAGACGTAGAGGCCGAGCATCTCCCGCTCCTGGGTGAGCAGGAAGGCCTTGTCCCACTCCTCCTCGGAGAAGACCACGTCCAGGCCGAAGCTCGGCTCCTCGCTGCCCGTGTCGCCACCGCTCTGCCCGATCTCAGCGGAGCTGAAGAGGTCGAACTGGCCCTCGGCCTGCTTGCGCTTGACCCCGACGACGTTGTCGATCATCGGCTCGAACTGCGCGGTCAGCCCCTTGCGGGTGTGCCCGAGCGAGTCGAACGCGCCCGCCTTGATGAGGGATTCGACGGTCCGCTTGTTGCAGACCACCGACTCCACCTTCTCCAGGAAGTCGGGGAAGGCGGTGAACTTCCCCTTCGCCTTCCGGGTGCGGATCATCGACTCCACCACCGGCCCGCCGACGTTGCGGATCGCGGTGAGGCCGAACCGGACGAGGGTGTCCCCGTGCGGGGTGAAGTCGGAGTCCGACTCGTTGACGTCCGGCGGGAGCACCTGGATGCCCATCTTGCGGCACTCGTTGAGGTAGACCGCCGACTTGTCCTTGTCGTCCTTGACCGACGTCAGCAGCCCGGACATGTACTCGGCCGGGTAGTTGGCCTTGAGGTACGCCGTCCAGTACGAGACCAGCCCGTACCCGGCGGTGTGCGCCTTGTTGAACGCGTAGCCGGAGAAGGGGACGAGGACGTCCCACACCGCCTGGATCGCCGCGTCCGAGTAGCCGTGCTCGCGGCAGCCCCGCCGGAACGGGACGAACTCGGCCTCCAGGATCTCCTTCTTCTTCTTGCCCATGGCCCGGCGCAGCAGGTCGGCCTGGCCGAGCGAGTAGCCGGCCAGGATCTGCGCGGCCTTCTGCACCTGCTCCTGGTAGACGATCAGGCCGTACGTCGGCTTGAGGATCTCCGCCAGGGGCTCGGCCAGCTCCGGGTGGATCGGGGTGATCTCCTGCTGGCCGTTCTTGCGCAGCGCGTAGTTGGTGTGCGAGTTGACGCCCATCGGACCCGGCCGGTACAGCGCGAGGACGGCGGAGATGTCCTCGAAGTTGTCGGGCTTCATCAGGCGCAGCAGTGACCGCATCGGCCCGCCGTCGAGCTGGAAGACGCCGAGCGTGTCGCCGCGGGCCAGCAGTTCGTAGGTGGGCTTGTCGTCCAGGGGCAGATCGAGCAGGTTGATCGTGACGCCCTTGTTCCGCTCGATCGCCTTGACGGCGTCGTCCATGATCGTCAGGTTGCGCAGGCCGAGGAAGTCCATCTTGAGAAGGCCGAGGCCCTCGCAGGTGGGGTAGTCGAACTGGGTGATGGTGACGCCGTCGGTGTGCCGGGTCCAGACCGGGACGTGGTCGGTGAGCGGCTCGGAGGACATGATGACGCCGGCCGCGTGCACACCGGGCTGGCGGATCAGGCCCTCGATGCCGCGCGCGGTGTCGATCACCTTGCGGACGTCCGGGTCGTTCTCGTACAGCCCGCGGATCTCGCCGGCCTCGCCGTAGCGCGGGTGCGCGGAGTCCGTGATGCCGGAGAGCGGGATGCCCTTGCCCATGACGTCCGGCGGCATCGCCTTGGTGATCCGGTCGCCCATCGCGTAGGGGTAGCCGAGGACGCGCGAGGAGTCCTTGATGGCGGCCTTCGCCTTGATCGTGCCGTAGGTGACGATCATGGCGACCTTGTCGGAGCCCCACTTCTCCGTCACGTACCGGATCACGTCGCCGCGCCGGCGCTCGTCGAAGTCGATGTCGACGTCGGGCATCGAGACGCGCTCGGGGTTGAGGAAGCGCTCGAAGATCAGGCCGTGCGGGATCGGGTCGAGGTCGGTGATGCCCATCGCGTAGGCGACCAGCGAGCCGGCCGCCGAGCCGCGGCCGGGGCCCACCGCGATGCCCTGGCTCTTCGCCCACATGATGAAGTCGGCGACCACCAGGAAGTACGCCGGGAACCCCATCTGGACGATGGTGTCCATCTCGTACTCGGCGAGCCGGCGGTGCTCGTCGTCGTAGCCGCCCGGGAACCGCCGGTCCATGCCCTTCCACACCTCGGCCCGGAAGAACTCCGCCTCGGACTCGAAGCCCGCCGGGATGGGGAAGCGCGGCATCAGGTTCTTGAACTCGAACATGCCCTCGGTGTCGACCCGGGAGGCGACCAGCAGCTGACTGTTGCGGCAGCCCTCCTGCCAGGCGTCCGAGGAGTCCAGCGCGTACATCTCGGCGGCCGACTTGATGTAGTAGCCGGTGCCGTCGAAGCGGAAGCGGTCCGGGTCCGAGAGGTTCTTGCCGGTCTGGACGCAGAGCAGCAGGTCGTGGGCGCCGGCGTCCGCCTCGGTGGTGTAGTGCGAGTCGTTGGTGACCACCGGCGGGATGTTCAGCTTCCGGCCGATCTCCAGCAACCCGTCGCGGACCCGCTTCTCGATGTCCAGGCCGTGGTCCATCAGCTCCAGGAAGTAGTTCTCCCGGCCGAGGATCTCCTGGTAGTCGGCGGCGGACCTCAGCGCCTCGTCGAACTGGCCGAGCCGCAGCCGGGTCTGCACCTCGCCGGAGGGGCAGCCGGTGGTGGCCATCAGGCCGGCCGCGTGCTCGGCGATGATCTCCTTGTCCATCCGGGGCCACTTCACCAGCCAGCCCTCGGCGTAGGAGCGCGAGGTCAGCTTGAAGAGGTTGTGCAGGCCCTGCTTGTTCCGGGCCCAGATGGTCTTGTGGGTGTAGGCGCCGGACGCCGAGACGTCGTCCCGCTTCTGGTGCGGCTGGCCCCAGAGGACGCGCTTGGTGTTGGTGCGCGCCTCCGGCGCGACGTACGCCTCGATGCCGATCACCGGGGTGATCCCGGCCGCGACGGCCTGCTTGTGGAACTCGGCCGCGCCGTACATGTTGCCGTGGTCGGTCATCGCGACATGGGTCTGGCCCAGCCGCTCGACCTCCTTGAAGAGCTGCTTCAGCCGGGCGGCCCCGTCCAGCATCGAGTACTCGGTGTGGACGTGCAGATGCGCGTACGGCTGGTCGCTCAAGGCGGGGCCTCCGGAGGCTGGTGCTGGCTGGCTGGCCGGCGAACGCGCAGGTCACAGCGGTGCCTGGAAACATAGGAGGCCCGAGCCGCTTCATCAGGGGCCCGGACCGGCTCTCACGCGTTCACGCCCCTACTCTAGCTCTGGCCCCAGCCGCCCCAAGTCGCCGACCACGCCGCAAAGGACTCCCCATGTCCCACCCGCAAGCCACCGCCGACCACCGCGCCGAGACCGTCCTGAGCGTCTTCGACACGGCCTTCGGCGACCTGCTCGCCAAGGACCCGGCGGCGTTCCGGGTGAAGTTCCGCAAGATGGCCGCCTCCGCCTTCGCCTTCTACCGGGGCACCGCCGGGCTCTACTACGCGGACCTCGCCGAGGGCCCGTTCGCCGGCTACGGCGCCGCCTTCCTGGACGAGCGCACCAGCCGGGTCTGGATACACGGCGACCTGCACGCCGAGAACTTCGGCACCTACCTGAACGCCGAGGGCCGCCTGGTCTTCAACGTCAACGACTTCGACGAGGCCTACGTCGGCGCCTTCACCTGGGACGTCCAGCGCCTCGCCGCCTCGCTGGCCCTGATCGGCTACGCCAAGGCGCTGTCCGACGGGACGATCACCCGGCTGGTCACCGCCTTCGCCGAGGCCTACCGGGCCCAGATCTCCGCCCACGTCTCCTCCGGCGACGCCGACCCCGTCACCCTGGACACCGCCACCGGCCCGGTCCTGGACACCCTGCGCCGGGCCCGGCTGCGGACCCGGGTCGCGCTGCTGGACGCGGAGACCGTCGTCGAGGGGTACGAACGCCGCTTCCGCACCGGCGGCGGCGCGATCCAGCTGGACGAGCCGACCCGGGCCGAGGTGCTGGAGGCCTTCGCGGCCTACCTCACCACGCTGCCGCCGGCCTCCCGCACCCGCCCGGAGTCGCTGCGGGTCAAGGACGTCGTCGGCCGCCGAGGCATCGGGATCGGCAGTGCCGGCCTGCCCTCCTACAACGTGCTGCTGGAGGGGCACACCGACGCGCTGGAGAACGACGTGATCATCTACCTGAAGCAGGGCCAGTCACCCGCCGTCGCCCGGCACGTCACCGACCCGGCGATCGCCGGGTACTTCGAGCACGAGGGCCACCGCACCGTCATCTCGCAGCGCGCCCTCCAGGCCCACAGCGACCCGTGGCTCGGCTACACGACGCTGCGCGGGCGCGGCCAGCTGGTCGCCGAGGTGTCGCCGTACGCCACCGACCTCGACTGGACCGACCTCAACGAGCCGGCCGACCTGCTCGCCGTCACCGAGTACCTCGGCCGGGCCACCGCCACCATGCACGCCGCCGCCGACGAGTCCTCCAGCGGCCACACCCTGGTGCCCTTCTCCACCGAGCACGCCATCGACGAGGCGATCTCCCGCGACGAGGCCGGCTTCACCGCGACGCTGGTCGACTTCGCCCACGCCTACGGCGCCCGGGCCCGCCAGGACCACCAGCTCTTCGTCGACCTCTACCGCAACGGCCGCATCCCCGGCCTGTAGGGCCCTACCCGGTCAGGGCCGCCAGCCGCGCCCCGGCGGCGGCCCCGACCGCCGGCTCCTCCATCGCGTCGTCCCGCAGGTACGCCAGCCGCTCCCGGAGGTCCGGCCCGTCCGGCGCGTGCGCGATCCCCAGCAGCCGGGCGTCCTCCTCGCAGTCCCAGAGGCACTCCCCGTACACCGCGTCCAGGCCCGTCGGGTCGACGGAGGCCAGCGCCTCCAGATAGCCGGCCCGCTCGGACGAGTGCGGCGTCCACAGCCAGAACCGCCGCAGCAGCGAGGCGGCCTCACGGGCCTCCGGCCCGAACCGCGCCAGCCCGCGCGCCGTCCGCGCGGGCCCGCACCAGGTCCGCGCCACCCAGTCCCGCTCCAGCGAGGCGACCAGCTCCGCCACCTCCGCCCGCTCCTCCGGATCGTCCGGGCGCCCGCCCGCCCGGGCCGGACAGCCCGCACCGGCAGGCGCCGACCCGGCCCCGACCGCCGGGGTGTGCCCGGCCGGCGCCGACCCGCCGAGGGCCAGCAGACCCAGGACGCGGGCGGCCCGCCCGGAGGCCTCCCCGCCCCCGTCGAGCAGGTCCGTCAGCGGCTCCGGCGACAGCTCCAGGTCCCGGACGAGCCGGGCCAGGTAACGGGCCCGGCCGTCGGCCCGGCGGTCCCACCGCCAGTCCCACCGGACGCACCCGTAGACCAGCGCGGCGGCGGCCGACGGGTCCTCCGCCGCCATCCGGGCGCCCAGGCCGCGGCCGCGCTGCAGCAGTCCCGGCAGCGTCGCCGCCGGCGCGTACGCGTCCGCGCGCACGGTCGTCATGCCCGTCCTCCTCCGGAACCGCCCCGCACGGGCCGCCTCAGGCCGCCGACTCGTCCAGCTCGGCCAGGAAGTCCAGGGCCACCGCCCAGGTCCGCTCGGCCGCCTCGGCGTCGTAGTCCGGCAGCTCCGGGTCGGTGAACACGTGGCCCGCACCCCGGTAGCGGTGCACCTCCACGTCCGCGCCGGCCTTGCGCAGGCCCAGGTACCAGGCGTTCAACCAGTCCTCCGGCTCGAACGGGTCCGGTTCGGCGATGTGCAGCTGCACCGGGATCGAGGTGGCCGCGTCCTCGCGGATGTCGGAGGTGCCGTGCAGCAGGAGCAGGCCGAGGGCCTTCTCGTCGGCCAGGGCGAGGTTCTGGGCGAGCGAGCCGCCGAGCGAGAAGCCGGCGTAGACGAGCGCGGCTCCGGAGCCCAGCAGCGGGGCGGCGGCGCCGACGGCCCGGCGCAGCAGTTCGTCGCTGCCGAGCTCCTCCTTGTACGCCATGCCCTCCTCGACGTCGTCGAAGGTCTTCCCGTCGAACAGGTCGGGGGTGTGCACGGTGTGCCCGGCGGCCCGCAGCCGGTCGGCCGCGGCGTGGACGGCCGGCCGCGGTCCGTAGACGGAGTGGAGGAGCAGGATCTGGGCCACGGTGGGACTTCCTTGCAGCGGTGGTCGGGGTGTCCCCATCATCGCTCATGGCCGCGGGGTGGCCGCGCGCACCCGCACCGGTGGCGGGACGTCACGCGCCGGTGAATCGGCGACAAACAGTCAGTTCGACATATGGAACGCATCATTACCGCCCGGTAGCCTGTCCGCCGTGACTGACCTTGTCGATGACATGACCGCCGCCCGCCCGCGCCGTCGCCAGGTGCTGAAGGCCACCGCGATAGCGGCCGGCGCCGCCGCCCTGCCGCTCGCACTCGGTACCGCGGCCTCGGCCGCGACCGCCCCCCGGTTCCTCCACGGCGTCGCCTCCGGCGACCCGCTCCCCGACGGCATCCTGCTCTGGACCAGGGTCACCCCGACCCCCGACGCCGTCCCCGGCTCCGCCACCGGCCCCGACACCGAGGTCCGCTGGGAGCTCGCCACCGACAAGGGCTTCACCCGGATCGCGGCGAGCGGCACGGTGACCGCCACCGCCGCCTCCGACCACACCGTCAAGGCCGACGTCCGCGGCCTGACCCCGGACACCCTCTACTGGTACCGGTTCACCGCCGGCACCGCCGTCTCCCCGGTCGGCCGCACCCACACCACCCCGGCCGCCGACGCCGCCCTCGCCCGTCTGCGGCTCGGCGTCGCGTCCTGCGCCAACTGGGAGGCCGGCTACTTCTCCGCCTACCGCCACCTCGCCGCCCGCGGCGACCTGGACGCCTTCCTCTTCCTCGGCGACTACATCTACGAGTACAAGACCGGCGAGTTCTGCGCCCGCGGCACGGTCGTGCGTCCGCACGCCCCCACCCACGAGATCCTCACCCTGGCCGACTACCGCACCCGGCACGGCCGCTACAAGACCGACGAGGACCTCCAGGGGCTGCACGCGCAGGTCCCGACCATCGCGATCTGGGACGACCACGAGTTCGCCAACGACGCCTGGTCCGGCGGCGCCGAGAACCACACCCCCGGCACCGAGGGCGACTGGGCCGACCGGATGGCCGCCGCCAAGCAGGCCTACTTCGAGTGGATGCCGGTCCGTCCGTCGATCGCCGGCACCACCTACCGCCGGCTGCGCTACGGCAAGCTCGCCGACCTCCACCTGATGGACCAGCGCTCGTTCCGCTCGGAGCAGGTCAAGGTCGGCAACGGCGAGGTCGACTCGGCCGACCGCAGCATCACCGGTCGGGCCCAGATGGACTGGCTGAAGGCCGGGCTCTCCGCCTCCGACACCACCTGGCGGCTGATCGGCAACGAGGTGATGATCTCCCCCGTCGCCTTCTTCTCGCTGCCGGACTACCTGCTGCGCCCGCTGGCCAAGCTGCTCGGCCTGCCCGGCGAGGGCCTCGCGGTCAACACCGACCAGTGGGACGGCTACACCCACGACCGCCGTGAGCTGCTCGGCCACCTCAAGGGCAACGGCATCACCAACACCGTCTTCCTGACCGGGGACATCCACTCCGCCTGGGCGTCGGACGTCCCGAACGAGGCCGCCACCTACCCGCTCTCGGGCAGCGCGGCCACCGAGTTCGTGGTCACCTCGGTGACCTCGGACAACATCGACGACGTCCTCAAGGTCGCCCCGCAGACCCTCTCGCTGGTGGCGGCCGCCGCGATCAAGTCGGCCAACCCGCACGTCAAGTGGGTCGACCTGGACTCGCACGGCTACGGCGTCCTGGACATCACCCCGAGCCAGACGCAGATGGACTACTACGTCCTGTCCGACCGCACCCGCAAGGACGCCACCGCCAAGTGGACGCGGTCCTACCGCACCCGCTCCGGCACCCAGCAGGTCGAGCGGGTCTACTCCCCCGTCAAGTGACCGCCCCCTGAGGGGCGCGCCCCCGGCGCGCCCCTCAGGACACCACGTCCTTGCGGGCGAACCCGCGGAAGGCCAGCGCCAGCAGCACCACCGCGTAGGACAGCGACAGCGAGACCCCCTGCACCATGCCGCCCCACTCCAACTGCGGCTGCAGCGCGTCCGCCCAGGCGTACTGCCAGTGCGCGGGCAGCCATTCGCGCAGGTCGCCGAGGGCGGTGACGGCGTCCAGCACCCCGGTGACGATCGAGGCGAACACCGCCCCGCCGACCGCGCCCAGCGGCGCGTCGGTGGCGGTGGAGAGCCAGAACGCCAACGCCGCGATCACGACCTCGCTCAGGAACACGAACGCCACCGCGAGCGCCAGCCGCGGCAGCGCCTCCCCCGCCGACAGGCTCGCCCCGGCCGGCAGCTTGAGGTCCCCCCAGCCGTACGCGGCGGTGCCGACCAGCAGCCCGATCGCCGGCAGCAGCACCACGGCGGCCGCCGAGAAGGCCAGCCCCACCGCGAACTTGCGGGCCAGCAGCCGGGCCCGGGGCACCGGCGCGGCCAGCAGGTAGCGCAGCGAGGACCAACTCGCCTCCGAGGCCACGGTGTCCCCGCAGAACAGCGCGACCGGGATCACCAGCAGGAAGCCGGTGCCCATGAAGAGCAGGGTGGTCGCGAAGTTCGGGCCGGAGGCGGTGGCCAGCTCGATGAAGCTGGTCCGGTCGGCCCGGCCCGGAGTGCCGCCGATCTGGAACGCCGCCAGGATGACGAACGGCATCGCGGCCAGCACCCCGCCGATCACCAGGGTCCGCCGGCGCCGCAGCTGGCGCATGGCCTCGACCCGCAGCGGCAGCGTCCGCCCGGCCCGGTAGCCGGACGCGTGGTCCGGTGACACAACGGCGCTCACGCCGTACCTCCGATCAGCGACAGGAACGCGTCCTCCAGCCTGCGGTGCGGCCCGGCCCGCTCCACCGGCACCCCCAGCCGCACCAGTTCGGCCAGCAGCCGGCTGGCCGTCATGCCGTCCAGCCGCACCAGCAGCCCGCCCTCGACCGCCTCCACCGAGCCGACTCCGGCCAGCGCGGCCGTCTTGTCGGCGGCCGCCGCCAGTTCGTCCGGCCCGAACGAGGCGGGCGTGCCGATCAGCAACTGCTCGCCCGCGCCGACGATCTCGGCCACGGCGCCGGCGGTGACCAGCCGGCCGCGGTCCATCACCACCAGGTGGGTACAGCTCTGCTCGACCTCCGCCAGCAGGTGGCTGGAGACGATGACGGTCCGCCCGGCGGCGGCGTAGCGCACCATCACCTCGCGCATCTCGCGGATCTGCGGCGGGTCGAGCCCGTTGGTCGGCTCGTCCAGGATCAGCAGGTCCGGCAGTCCGAGCATGGCCTGGGCGATGGCCAGCCGCTGCCGCATGCCCTGCGAGTAGGTGCGCACCGCGCGGTCCAGCGCCTCGCCGAGGCCGGCGATGGCGAGCGCCTCCGCCAGGTGCGCGTCCTCCTCCGGGCGGCCGGTGGCCTGCCAGTACGACCGCAGGTTGGCCCGGCCGCTGAGGTGCGGCAGGAACCCGGCGCCCTCGACGAAGGCGCCGACCCGGGAGAGCACCGGCGCACCGGGGCGCACCAGGTGGCCGAAGATCCTGATCTCCCCGGCGTCGGGCCGGATCAGGCCCATCAGCATCCGCAGGGTGGTGGTCTTGCCCGCGCCGTTGGGACCGAGCAGCCCGAGCACCTGGCCCTGTTCCACCCGGAAGCCCACGTCCCGGACGGCGTACCGGTCGGCTGCGCCCTGGTAGCGCTTGCCGAGCCCGGTGATCTGCAGCGGTACCCCGGCCAGCGCCGGGTCGTAGAGCGGTCCGCGGCCGGCCCGCCCTCGGCGGCGCAGTCGCGGCAGCAGCAGCAGCGCGGCCGCCACCGCGACGGCGACCAGCGGCAGCGCCCAGGTCCGGGCGGGCAGCGGCGCGGCCTCGGTGACCAGCTCCTCGACGGTCGGCACGGTGAGCGGACCGGCCAGGGCCGCCCGGTAGGTGGCCGGCTCGGCCGGTGAGGCGTACGCCAGGTCGGTGGCGGCGAGCACCAGCCGCAGCCGGTGCCCGGCGGCGAAGGTGTGGTCCACCGCGGGCAGCGCCACCGTGACGGTCCTCCCGTCGGGGGTGTCCGCGCCGGTCACCCTGAGCGGGGCGGACAACTGCTGCGGCAGGCTCTGCTTGCCGTCCGGCGCGACGTCGTACAGCTTGGCGAACAGCACCGCGTCCGGCCGGTCGGCCCGGACCGTCACCGGGACGGTCGACTGCCCGGTGAGGTGCAGTTCCCGGTCCAGCGGGGCCGAGTCGAAGCCGGCGTACTGTCCGGGGAAGTCGAGCGAGAGTCCGGCCCCGAGCGCGGCCGCCTGACTGAGCGCCCCGATGCCGGGCAGCGCGGAGATGTTGGGCGGAGCGCCGCCGGGCGGGTTGGCGAAGGTCTGCTCGGCGCCCGCCGCGCCGCCGGTCAGCTCCAGCTGCCGTGCGCCGGTGCCCGCCAGGCCCGGGTAGGCGTCGGCGGAGGCGCCGCGCAGCACGGCCTGGAACCCGGTGGTGTCCACCCCGCCGGTGCGGGTGACCCGGAACGCCGGACCGGTGCCACCGTCCGCCGCGGCCGCGGCCGCACCGGTCGGGGCCCCGGTGCCGGGCGCCTTGAGGAACCGGTCGAACCAGGCCCCGACCCGGTCGTCCACCCGGGCGCTGGTGTCGGTGCCGCCGTCGTGGCCGCCGGCGAACCAGTCCACCGCGACCGGCGCGCCGTTGGACGCGACCGCCCGGGCGATCGCGTCCCCCTGGTCGAGCGGGAACAGCGAGTCCTGCTGGCCCTGGACGACCAGAGTCGGTGCCTTGAGCCGCCCCGCCACCGAGGACGGACTGGAGCGCTCCAGCAGGGCCACGGCCTCCGGATCGGCGTGACCGGCGGTCGCGACCCGGTCGTACATCCGGCAGAGCTCGTCCAGGAAGCGGCCGCAGCCGACCGCCGCGTCCGCCGACCCGCCCGGGGCCTGTGCCGGCCCGGTACCGCCGCGCGGTGCCTCGCCCGAGGGGCCGAGGTCCCCCGCTGACCCGGTGGTGAAGAAGATGCCGGCCCAGAGCTTCTTGAACACGCCGTCCACCGCGCCGGAGCCCCGCACGCCCTGCGGGAACAGCGCGTCGGCCAGGTTCCACCAGGTGATCTGGCTGGCCACGGCGTCGATCCGGCTGTCGTACGCGGAGCCGAGCAGCGCGACCGCCCCGCCGTAGGAGGCGCCGGTGATGCCGACCCGCGGGTCGCCCGGCCCGTCCAGTCGCACCTCGGGCCGCTGGGCCAGCCAGTCGACCAGGTGCCGGACGTCCTCGACCTCGCGGTCCGGCGCGTTGAGGCCGATCCGGCCGCCGGAGTGGCCGAAGCCGCGGGCCGACCAGGTCAGCACCGCGTAGCCCTGCCGGGCGAGCTGCCGGGCACGCTCCAGCTCGCCCTCCTTGGAGCCGCCGAAGCCGTGGGCGAGCAGGACCGCCGGGCGCGGACCGGCCCCGGTGGTGAAGAACGAGGTGTCCAGCTGGACCTGTGCGGTACTACCGGGGGTCTCCGGCATGCCGAGAAAACGATCCTCCTGCCGGACCGTCGCGTCGCCGCCCCCCGTCACGGCCACCGCCGTACCGACCCCGACCACCGCCAGCAGGGCCACCGCGCCGGCCAGTACCCTGCGTCCGGCCGTCGCCTTCCGGCCGCGCCACCGGCGCCACGCCCCACCGAGCTTCATGGTCGGTGATCGTATCCGCCGCACCGGTAGGCGTCCGATAAGGTCACCCGGGCCGAGCTGGACCGAATGGTCCGATTCACCTGACTACGCCCGGGTATCGTACGCACATCCCGCCTCACCACCCCACGACGAGGTGCCTGTGCTCCGGCCGCTGATCGCCCTGCTCGCCGCCATCGCCGCCACCCTGGTGATCGGCTGGATCGTCGACCAGGTGCTCCAGCGCGTCGCCGCGAGCCACCCGGACGCCGCGGTCTGGCCGCTGCTGCGCCGCTGCCGCGTCCCCCTGCAGCTCGTCGTCGTGTCGGCCCTGCTGCTCGCCGCCGCACCGCTGGAGCGGATCTTCCACCAGCAGGACGACACCCTGCACCACCTGGTGCTGCTGTTCCTGCTCGCCTCCGTCGGCTGGCTCGCCGTCCGGGTGGTGGCCGCCGTCCTGGAGGCGGTGCTCGCCCGGTACGAGACGGTGGCCGACGACCCCGCCCGGCTGCAGCGGGTGCAGACCCAGATCAGCATGCTCCGCCGGGTGGCCGACGCCCTGATCGTCGTGGTCACCGTCGCCGTGATGCTGCTGACCTTCTCCGCGATGCGCAGCATCGGGGCCGGTCTGCTCGCCTCCGCCGGCATCCTCGGCATCGTGGCCGGCATCGCGCTCCAGGGCACCCTGAGCAACTTCTTCGCGGGCCTGCAGATCGCCTTCGGCGACACCGTCCGGATCGGGGACACCGTGGTGGTCGACGGCCAGCAGGGCACCGTCGAGGAGATCACCCTCTCCTACCTGGTGATCCGGCTCTGGGACTACCGCCGCCTGGTCGTCCCGGTCTCGTACTTCGTCAACAAGCCCTTCGAGAACTGGACCCGCCGCGACCCCGGCCTGCTCGCGGTGGTGGTCCTGCACGTCGACCACACCACCCCGGTGGACCGGCTGCGCGCCGCCCTGTACGAGCGGCTGGAGCGCAACCCGCGCTGGGACGGCACCGAATGGGCCCTGCACGCCACCGACACCACCCCGAGCACCCTGGTGGTCCGTGCCACCATGACCGCCCGCACCCCCGACGACGCCGCGCTGCTGCGCTTCGACATCCGCGAGCAGCTGGTCGCCTACCTGCGCGACGAGCACCCGGGCGCGCTCCCCCGCCTGCGGACGGAGGAGCACCCGGGACCGGCCTAGGACGCGTCCCGGAGGACCCGGGTCATGGTCCGGTGCGGGATCCCGGCATCGTCGTAGACCGGGCCCTCGGCCGTGTAGCCGAGCCGCTCGTAGAAGCCCAGCGCCTGCACCTGCGCGTGCAGCTCGACCTCGCGGGCGCCCCGCCCGCGGCCGGCCGCCTCCACCGCGCGGACCAGCTCGGCGCCCAGCCCGGTGCCGCGCGCCGCCTTCACCACCGCGAGCCGGCCGAGCAGCACCCGCCCCGCCGTCCCGCCGGTCAGGGCGAGCGCCTGCGGGCCGTGGATCAGCCGGGCGGTACCGAGCGGCTCGCCGGCCGGGCCGACCGCCAGCAGGTGCTCGGAGGTCGCGTCGAGGTCGTCGTACTCCAGCTCCTCCGGCACGCCCTGCTCGGCGATGAACACCTCGTGCCGGACACCCCGCACCAGCGCCAGGTCGCCCTCGCCCTCGGCCACCCGGATCCGCACCGCGAACGCGCTCATCTCAGCTCTCCGAGGCGATGACGTCAAGGGCCTTGCGCAGGTCCTCCGGGTACTCGCTGGAGAACTGCACCCACTCGCCGTCGGACGGGTGCTCGAAGCCGAGCGAGACCGCGTGCAGCCACTGCCGGGTCAGCCCGAGCCGCTTGGCCAGCGTCGGGTCGGCGCCGTAGGTGAGGTCACCGACGCAGGGGTGGCGCAGCGCCGACATGTGGACCCGGATCTGGTGGGTGCGGCCGGTCTCCAGCTTGATGTCCAGCAGCGAGGCGGCCCGGTAGGCCTCGATCAGGTCGTAGTGGGTGACGGAGGGCTTGCCCTCGCGGGTGACCGCCCACTTCCAGTCGGAGCTGGGGTGGCGCCCGATCGGCGCGTCCACGGTGCCGCTCATCGGGTCCGGGTGGCCCTGGACCAGCGTGTGGTACTTCTTCTCGGTCACCCGGTCGTGGAACTGCCGCTTGAGGTCGGTGTAGGCGCGCTCGGACTTGGCGACCACCATCAGCCCGGAGGTGCCCACGTCGAGCCGGTGCACGACGCCCTGGCGCTCGGCCGCGCCCGAGGTGGAGATCCGGTAGCCGGCGGCGGCCAGGCCGCCGATCACGGTCGGGCCGGTCCAGCCGGGGCTGGGGTGGGCGGCGACGCCGACCGGCTTGTCGACGAGCACGATGTCCTCGTCGTCGTGGACGATGCGCATGCCCTCGACGTGCTCGGCGACGATCCGCACGGGAGCGGCGGGGGCCGGGATCTCGACCTCCAGCCAGGAGCCGGCGGTGACCCGGTCCGACTTTCCGGCCAGGGCGCCGTCGAGCGTCACCTTGCCGTCGGCGGCCAACTCGGCGGCCTTCGTCCGGGAGAAGCCGAACATCCGGGCGAGGGCGGCGTCGAGACGCTCGCCCTCAAGGCCGTCGGGTACGGGGAGGCTGCGGATCTGCGCTGCGGTACTCACCCGTACGAGTATGCCGGACGCCGGAGCCGCCCCTTACGCGGTCGGACCGGGCCGGTCCCGGTCCGCGTCACCCGCGCCGGCCTCGTCCTTGCCGCTCGCGCCCTTGTCGGCCGGCTGGTGGACGGTGCCGTCCGGGTTGCTGCCGCGGAAGGAGAGCAGCACCACCAGGATGCCGCCGCAGACGATCGCCGAGTCGGCGAGGTTGAAGACCGCGAAGTGCTGGACGGAGATGAAGTCCACGACGTGGCCGCGGAACGCGCTCGGCGAGCGGAACAGCCGGTCGGTCAGGTTGCCCAGCGCCCCGCCGAGCAGCAGCCCGAGCGCGATCGCCCACGGGAGGCTGTACAGCCGGCGGGCGATCCGCCAGATGACCACGATCACCGAGGCCGCGATCACGGTGAAGACGATGGTCAGCGCCTGCCCCATGCCGAAGGCGGCGCCGGAGTTGCGGATCACCTGGAAGGTCACCACGTCGCCGATCACCTTGATCGCCGCGTGGTTCTCCAGCCGGGCGACCACCAGCAGCTTGGTCCCCAGGTCGATCAGGAAGGCGACCAGCGCGACGCCCAGCAGGACACCGATCCGCCGCCGCCCCTTGGGCGCCTCCGGCTCCACCGGAGCGGTCACCTCGCCGGGCTCGGCCACGGCCTCCTCCAGGGCTACGGCGGGGGTCGGGACGGACTCGTCCCGCGTCTGGGGGGAACCTTGCGTACTGATGATCCGCTCCGGTGCCGATGAGGGTCCCCCGGGGCCGAAGGTCGGGGGAGAGTGGGCCGGTGGTCGCCGGCCTCGACGAGTCAGGCGACGTTACGGGGTCGAGCGTACGGCAAGCCCGACCCCCCGCGTCGCCCCGGTCAGCGGCGTTCCTGCTTGGCCTTGCACTGGACGCAGAGCGTCGCCCGGGGGAAGGCCTGCATCCGGGCCTTGCCGATGGCCTGGCCGCAGGACTCACAGGTCCCGAAGCCGACGCCCTCCAGCCGGCCGAGCGCCCGCTCGACCTGGGCGAGGCTGTCCCGGGCGTTGTTGGCCAGCGCGAGCTCGCTCTCCCGGGAGATGTTCTTCGTACCGGCGTCCACCTGGTCGTCGCCGGCGCCGTCGTTGGAGTCGCGCATCAGCCCGGTGATGGCGGCCTCGGCGGCCTCGATCTCGTTCTGCAGCCGGTCCAGCTCGGTGATCAGCTCGGCGTGCAGCTCGTGCACCTCCTCCGAGGTCCACGCGTCCTCACCCGGACGGACGGGCAGCTCGGCCGGGTCCACCGACTCGGCGCCGCCGCGGGCCGCGACCGCGGCGGCGGCCGGGACGCGGGTGCGGCCGGGGGCCACGAGCGCGGAATCGTTGCTGGTCTTGTGCCGTGCGGTAGTGGTCACGGTCCCCTCCCCTGGTTCGCCTGCCACAGCCTTGCGAGCCCGCTTGGTGACGGTACCCGCGCCGGTTGCCTCATCAGCCATGGCTTCGACCCCATCTACGAACGAATCGAGCCGCCGGTTCCCGGCGGCCTCCAGTGCCGGAACGATAATCCCCATCAAAACCGGTCACAACATGACATACCGACGCCTCACAATGATCCCACCCAGGCAGCCGTCACAGCCGCCCCGCCCCGCGCGCTGACCAGAGTTGTGCCCAGAACACCCCCGCCTAACCGCCTCCGCGCGCCGTCGCGGCGGCGGCGAAACCGACTTGCGACTGCCGATAGACTGGGCCCGCAAGGCGCAGATGGGACGAGTACCGACGTACGCAGCCACCAGCGACCCGGGGACGGTGCGAGCCCGGGGGTGTGCACGGCGGGAAGATCACCCCGGAGCCGCCGGAAGAACGGCAGCCAGGCACGGCCCGGCAGCCCGGTAGACCCGGCAGCAAGACCAAACAAGAGGGTCGCAGCGGCACCGCGGCCAAGGAGGGTGGTACCGCGGGGCGGCAGGCCGCCTCGTCCCTCCGTCGGATCCAGCCCATATCCGTCGGAGGTTTGACACCCGCGATGACCACCTACAACGCCGTCCCCGCGCAGGTCGACCTGCCTGCCCTCGAACACCGGATCCTGTCCTTCTGGCAGGACAACAAGATCTTCCAGCGCAGCCTGGAGCAGTCCGAGGGCCGCCCCGAGTGGGTCTTCTACGAGGGCCCGCCGACCGCCAACGGCATGCCCGGCGCCCACCACATCGAGGCCCGCGTCTTCAAGGACGTCTTCCCCCGGTACCGCACCATGAAGGGCTACCACGTCGCCCGCAAGGCCGGCTGGGACTGCCACGGCCTCCCGGTCGAGCTCGCCGTCGAGAAGGAGCTGGGCTTCTCCGGCAAGCAGGACATCGAGGCGTACGGCATCGCCGAGTTCAACGCCAAGTGCCGCGAGTCGGTGACCCGCCACACCGACGCCTTCACCGAGCTGACCAGCCGGATGGGCTACTGGGTCGACCTCGACGACGCCTACCGGACGATGGACCCGTCCTACGTCCAGTCGGTCTGGTGGTCGCTCAAGCAGATCTTCGACAAGGGCCTGCTGGTCCAGGACCACCGGGTCGCCCCCTGGTGCCCGCGCTGCGGCACCGGGCTGTCCGACCACGAGCTGGCCCAGGGCTACGAGACCGTCGTCGACCCCTCGGTCTTCGTCCGCTTCCCGCTCACCTCGGGCCCGCTGGCTGGCGGGGCCGCGCTGCTGGTCTGGACGACCACCCCGTGGACCCTGGTCTCCAACACCGCCGCCGCCGTCCACCCCGAGGTCACCTACGTGGTGGCCACCGACGGCACCGAGCGGCTGGTCGTCGCGGAGCCGCTGCTGGCCAAGGCGCTCGGCGAGGGCTGGGAGGCCACCGGCGAGTCGTTCACCGGCGCCGAGATGGAGCGCTGGGCGTACCGCCGCCCCTTCGACCTGGTCGAGATCGAGGACGCGCACTACGTCCTCAACGCCGACTACGTCACCACCGAGGACGGCACCGGTGTCGTCCACCAGTCCCCCGCCTTCGGCGCGGAGGACCTCGCGACCTGCCGCCGCTACGGCCTGCCGGTGGTCAACCCGGTGCTCGCCGACGGCACCTTCGCCCCCGAGGTCCCGCTGGTCGGCGGCCAGTTCTTCAAGAAGGCCGACGAGGCCCTGGTCGCGGACCTCAAGGAGCGCGGCCTGCTCTTCCGCCACCTGCCGTACGAGCACAGCTACCCGCACTGCTGGCGCTGCCACACCGCGCTGCTCTACTACGCGCAGCCGTCCTGGTACATCCGGACCACCGCCGTCAAGGACGCGATGATCCGCGAGAACGAGGCCACCAACTGGTACCCGGAGACGGTCAAGCACGGCCGCTTCGGCGACTGGCTGAACAACAACATCGACTGGGCCCTCAGCCGCAACCGCTACTGGGGCACCCCGCTGCCGATCTGGCGCTGCGAGGAGAACCACCTCACCTGCGTCGGTTCGCTGGCCGAGCTCTCCGAGCTCACCGGCACCGACCAGAGCGCCCTCGACCCGCACCGCCCGTACATCGACGACGTCACCTTCGCCTGCCGCGAGTGCTCCGGCACCGCCACCCGGGTGCCCGAGGTGATCGACGCCTGGTACGACTCCGGCTCGATGCCCTTCGCCCAGTACGGCTACCCGCACCAGAACAAGGAGCTGTTCGAGAAGCGCTACCCGGCGCAGTTCATCTCCGAGGCGATCGACCAGACCCGCGGCTGGTTCTACACGCTGATGGCCGTCGGCACCCTGGTGTTCGACAAGAGCAGCTACGAGAACGTCGTCTGCCTGGGCCACATCCTGGCCGAGGACGGCCGCAAGATGTCCAAGCACCTGGGCAACACCCTGGACCCGATCCCGCTGATGGACCAGCACGGCGCGGACGCGGTCCGCTGGTTCATGGCGGCCGGCGGTTCGCCCTGGTCGGCCCGCCGGGTCGGCCACGGCACCATCCAGGAGGTGGTCCGCAAGACCCTCCTCACCTACTGGAACACCGTCGCCTTCCAGGCCCTGTACGCCCGCACCGCCGGCTGGGCGCCGTCCGCGAGCGACCCTGCCCCGGCGCTGCGCCCGCAGCTGGACCGCTGGGTGCTCTCCGAGCTGAACACCCTGGTCCGCGAGGTGGACGCGGCCTTCGAGGCCTACGACACCCAGCGCGCCGGCAAGCTGCTCTCCGGCTTCGTCGACGACCTCTCCAACTGGTACGTGCGCCGCGGCCGCCGCCGCTTCTGGCAGGGTGACGCCGCCGCGCTCGCCACCCTGCACGAGGCGCTGGAGACGGTCACCCGGCTGATGGCCCCGCTCACCCCGTTCATCGCCGAGCGGGTGTGGCAGGACCTCGTCGTCCCGGTGGTCCCGGACGCCCCGGCCTCGATCCACCTGGCCACCTGGCCGGAGGCGGACGAGGCGCTGATCGACGCCGACCTCTCCCGGCACATGACCCTGGTGCGCCGGCTGGTCGAGCTGGGCCGGGCCACCCGCGCCGAGTCCGGCGTGAAGACCCGTCAGCCGCTCTCCCGCGCGCTGATCGCCGCCCAGGGCTGGGAGGAGCTGCCGGCCGATCTGCGCGCGCAGATCGCCGAGGAGCTCAACGTCTCCGCCCTGGAGTCGCTGGCGGAGGTCGGCGGCTCGCTGGTCGACACCACCGCCAAGGCCAACTTCCGCGCGCTGGGCAAGCGGTTCGGCAAGGGCGTCCAGGACGTGGCCAAGGCGGTCGCCGCCGCCGACGCCGCGCAGCTCGCCGCCGAGCTCCGGGCGACCGGCAGCACCGGTGTGGAGCTGAACGGCGAGCGGATCGAGCTGGGCCCCGACGAGGTGATCATCACCGAGACCCCGCGCGAGGGCTGGGCGGTCGCCAACGAGTCCGGCGCCACCGTGGCGCTCGACCTGGCCATCAGCCCCGAGCTCAAGCGGCTCGGCATCGCCCGTGACGCGATCCGCCAGATCCAGGAGGCCCGGAAGAACTCCGGTCTGGAGGTCTCCGACCGGATCGTGCTGCGCTGGCGGGCGGCCGACGAGGAGACCGCCGAGGCGATCGCCGAGCACGGCCCGCTGGTCGCCGAGGAGGTCCTGGCCACCGACTTCACGGCCGGCGCCGCCGACTGGGAGTCCGAGACCTTCTCGGACGAGGGCCTCGGCCTCGCCTTCCAGCTCCGCAAGGCCTGATCCTCGGAGCCCGATCCGTCGGGCCCGGTCCACCGGCCCGACCGGACACCCCGAAGCCGCCGCCACCCCACCCGGGTGGCGGCGGCTTCGCCGTTGCCCGGAGCCCCGCCGCGACTCCCGGTCCGGTCCCGCTCCGGTCACCCGCGAGGGTCCGGGCACGCACGAGGGCGCCCCCGTCATGACCCGGAAGTCACGGCAGGGGCGCCCTCGAAATGCCTGGCTACAACCTCAGTTGTCGCCGTCCTCGTCGATCAGGAACCCGCGCATCGGCGCCGGCGCCTGCTGCATCGGCTGCGGCGGCTGCGGACGGACGGCCGCCATCGGCTGCGTCATCCCGGCCGGCTGCATCTGCGGGGCACCGGAGTTGCCGCCGGACTGCCCGCCGAAGCTCGGCGCACCGTTGTTGCCGCCGAAGGAGCTCTGGCCACCGAACGAGGGCTGGTTCCCGCCGAAGGACGGCTGGTTGCCCCCGAAGCTCGGAGCGCCCCCGCTCATCGCGGACGCACCGGCCGGAGCCATCGACGACGCGGCCGGCGGCAGCGAGGCGGTGGCCGGGATGCGCGGCGGGGCGAGCGAGTCGTCCGCCTGCGACTCCAGCTGGCGCAGCTGGGTCTCCAGGTAGGACTTCAGACGCGTGCGGTACTCACGCTCGAACGCCCGCAGGTCCTCGACCTTGCGCTCCAGCGTGGCGCGCGCGGACTCCAGCGAGCCCATCGCGACGCGGTGCTTCTCCTGCGCGTCCCGCTCCAGGGCGTCAGCCTTGGCACGGGCGTCCCGCTCCAGGCCCTCGGCCCGGCTGCGCGCCTCGCCGACGATCTTGTTGGCCTCGGAACGGGCCTCCGAGATCGCCTGGTCGGCGGTCTGCTGGGCGAGCGCCAGCACGCGGGCCGCGCTGTCGCCACCGGGGCCCTGCTGCGGCTGCTGCTGCTGCATCGGAGCGCCGAGCGGGCCGCCCATCTGCTGCGGCTGACCCATCGGGCCGCCCATCTGCTGCATCTGCTGCTGGCCCATGCCCTGGCCCATCGGGTTGCCCATCTGCTGCGGGCCACCGGGACCGCCCATGGGCTGGAGCATCTGACCGCCCATCGGCTGCACCAGCTGCTGCTGGCCGCCCATGGTCTGGTTCATCTGCTGCTGCGGGCCGCCCATCGGGCCGCCCTGACCGGCGGGGAGCTGCGGGGCACCGGACGGCAGGCCGAGGGGCTGGTTACCCATCTGCTGCTGCTGCGGGCCGCCCATCTGCTGCGGGCCACCGGGGCCGCCCATCTGCTGCGGACCGGGGCCCTGCTGCTGCCCGGGGACCGGCGGGCCGGATATGGCGGCCGGCACCGGGGCGCCGGGACGCGAGTCCTGCGGCGGCTCCTTGCGCATGTTGGCCTGGTTCTGCGCGGCGGCACGGGTCGCGGCGGCCAGCTTGGCGCGCAGGTCCTCGTTCTCGCGGAGAAGTCGGGTCAGCTCCGCCTCGACCTCGTCGAGGAAGGCATCGACCTCGTCCTCGTCATAGCCTTCGCGCAGGCGGACGGTCGTGAACTGCTTGTTCCGAACGTCCTCGGGGGTCAATGGCATCTCTTCACCTCAACGTGATCGTCGGCACACCGGCATCCTGTCGCATCGCTCACCTACGACTAGGGCCGCACAAGCGAGATCAGGACATACACAATGATCATCAGTACGAAGAAGGACAGGTCGAGCGCCACGCCCCCGAGACGCAACGGCGGAATGAACCGCCGAAGAAGCTTGAGCGGCGGATCCGTGACAGTGTACGTGGCCTCCAGGACCAGGACCATGGCCTTGCCGGGCCGCCACGAACGTGCGAACTGGAAGACCCAGTCCATCACCAGCCGCACAAGCAGAAACACCAGGAAGACGGTCAGCGCGTAGTAGAGCACCGCCCACACGATCCCCATCGCGCTTCCCTCTCCCCGGTTCTCGGCCCTTCGGCCGTGCCGCCTGTCACTTACTCACTGTCGATCAGATCCACACGTAAAGTCGTGGCCGGGTCAGCTCTGGTTGAAGAACCCACCCTCGGCGATCCGAGCCTTGTCCTCCGCCGTGACATCGACGTTAGCAGGCGACAGCAGGAACACCTTCTGTGTCACGCGCTCGATACTGCCGTGCAGACCGAAGACGAGTCCAGCGGCGAAGTCTACGAGCCGCTTGGCATCGGTGTCGTCCATCTCGGTCAAATTCATGATCACCGGGGTGCCGCCGCGGAACTGTTCCCCGATCGTACGGGCCTCGTTGTAGGTCCGGGGGTGCAGCGTGGTGATGCGGTAGGGCTCTCGTTCGTTCACTACCTTGGGCATGATCACCGGGGCGCTCTTCTCCAGGTTGTGGCGGCGTTCGGGTGTGATGGACGACACTGGGGCCATCCTCGGGGTCTCCTGGCGGATCGGGACCGCGGCCGGCACCGGCTGCGGCGTGATCGAGGAGACCGGGGCGGGTGCCGCGGCGGGCCGGGGGATGTCCTCCGTCCGCCCCGTTCGGATCGGCTCGGGGTCCGCGTCGTAGTCGTCGTCGGGGTCGTAACCCTGGCCGTCGTACGTCTCGTCCTCCACGAGGCCGAGGTAGACCGCCATCTTGCGCATTGCGCCGGCCATGCTCCTGTCTCCTCCGCTCATGCCCACCTCGCCGCGCTCGGTGGTCGCTTCGCGAACGCGCGCCTCTCGATGGCCGCTCGCCCTGCTCGCTCCGTGGTGGACCGACTCCGTACCGACGGCCGGACCGGGGGCCCCGCCTGCGGATTCCGCGGTCCGCCCACGACGAGCCGTCGGGCCGACGGCCGGTCAGAACTCGTGGGTGGGTGCCGCGGAGCTGCGATCCACGGTTCGCTAGCGCTCTGGAAAGCTGCTAGTTTCTGTCCTATTTTGTCCTGCAGTCTGATCTACTACCCGGTGACGTTACCTGAGGGGTGACCGCACTCCGAGTACCGCCGTTCCGACGCGCACATGTGTCGCCCCGGCGGCGACGGCCTGCTCAAGGTCACCGCTCATTCCCGCGGAAACCATGGTGGCAGCAGGATGGGCCGTCCGTACGGCGGTTGCGATTTCCGCCAACCGCTCGAAGGCCCTGGCCGGGTCCCCGGCCAGCGGCCCGGACAGTGGAGCGACGGTCATCACACCGTCCAGTCGCAGCCCGGGCGCGTCGGCGATCGCGTCGGCCAGTGCCCCGACCTGCGCCGGGGAGACCCCGGCGCGGCCCTCGCCCTCGCCGTCCTCCTTCTCCAGCGCGACCTGCACCAGGCAGCCGAGCTCGGGCCGCTCGGCCTTGAGCACCGCCGCGGAGAGCGACTCGACCAGCCGCGGGCGGTCCACCGAGTGCACGTGGTTCGCGTAGCGGACCACCGAGCGGACCTTGTTGGTCTGCAGCTGGCCGACGAAGTGCCAGTCCAGCGGAAGGTTTCTGCACTGCTCCGCCTTGGGCGCCGCGTCCTGGTCACGGTTCTCCGCGACATCGGTGACGCCCAGGGCCGCCAGCAGCGCGCTGTCCTGTGCCGGGTAGGTCTTGGTGACGACCACCAGCCTCACCTCGTCACGCGCCCGCCCCGCGGCGGTGCAGGCGTCGGCGATCCGGCGCTCGACCACGTCGAGGTTGAGCCCGAGTTCCTCGTAGCGGGCCCGTTGGCCCTCCGTCAGGGCCGCCAGGAATTCGGCACCGCCCGGGAACGGTCCGTAGATGTCGTTCGTCATGAGTGATCAGAGCCCAACCAGACGTAGCTCGCGAGCCGGCCTGTGCGCTGCTCGCGGCGATAGGAGTAGTGATCGGCGGATTCGAGGGTGCAGACCGATGATCGCACCAACTCGGTGACCCCCGCAGCGGCCAGCTGGGCCGCCACTCCCTCCGCGACGTCCAGGGCCGGGGTGCCCCAGGAGGTCTCGGCGTGCGCGGCCGGCACCAGCTCGGCCACCTCGGCACGCATCCGGGCCGGCACCTCGTAACAGCGACCGCAGACCGCGGGCCCGGTCGCGGCGGTGATCCGCCCCGGCTCGGCCCCCAGCTCCACCATCGCCCGGACCACCGCCGGCACCACCCCGGCCGCGAGGCCGGGCCGGCCCGCGTGGGCCGCGCCCACCACGCCCGCCACCGGATCGGCCAGCAGCACCGGCGTGCAGTCCGCGGTCAGCACCGCCAGCGCCAGCGGCCGGTCGGTGACCACCGCGTCGACGGTCGGCGCCTCCCCGTCGGGCTGGCGCCGCGTCACCACCGCCACGTCCGCGCCGTGGACCTGGTTCATCCAGACCACGTCCGCCGGGTCGAGGCCCAGCGCACCGGCCGCGATCGCGCGGTTGCGCCGCACGGCGGCCGGGTCGTCCCCCACCGCGCCGCCGAGGTTCAGCTCCCCGTACGGCGAAGTGCTCACCCCGCCCCACCGGTCGGTGAAGGCGAAGTGAGCACCGTTGCGTACCGCGTGATCGACCACTGCTTACTTCAGGAAGTCCGGCACGTCGAGCTCCTCGGCGGGGCTCTCCACGTACGGCTGGCGGACCGGCTGCACCTGCGGCGGCACCGGAGCCGCGGTCGCGGTGGCCGGGCTCTCCGCCGAACGCGCCGGGGACTCGCCCTCCGACCGGGCCGTGACCGAGCCGATGCTCCCGTACGAGGGCCGGCCGGCCGGACGCTCGGGGGCGGCCGCGGGCTGCGGCGTGGTCGAGGTGGCCTTGACCACCGGGTCACGGACGATCGCCGGCGGCTGCCCGCCGTCGAAGCCGGCCGCGATCACGGTGACCCGCACCTCGTCGCCGAGCGCGTCGTCGATGACCGCACCGAAGATGATGTTGGCCTCGGGGTGCGCGGCCTCGCTGACCAGCTGGGCGGACTCGTTGATCTCGAACAGACCGAGGTCGGAGCCACCGGAGATGGAGAGCAGCACGCCGCGGGCGCCGTCGATCGAGGCCTCCAGCAGCGGCGAGGAGATCGCCATCACGGCGGCCGCCTTGGCGCGGTCCTCGCCCCGGGCCGACCCGATGCCCATGAGCGCCGAACCGGCCTCCGACATGACGGACTTGACGTCGGCGAAGTCCAGGTTGATCAGACCGGGGGTGGTGATCAGGTCGGTGATGCCCTGGACGCCCGAGAGCAGCACCTGGTCGGCGGAGCGGAACGCGTCCAGCACGCTGACCTGGCGGTCCGAGATGGACAGCAGTCGGTCGTTGGGAATCACGATGAGGGTGTCGACCTCTTCGCGCAGGCCGGCGATGCCGTCCTCGGCCTGGTTGGCGCGACGGCGGCCCTCGAAGGTGAAGGGGCGGGTGACCACGCCGATGGTCAGTGCGCCGAGCGAGCGGGCGATGTTGGCGACGACCGGCGCGCCGCCCGTGCCGGTACCACCACCCTCACCCGCGGTCACGAAGACCATGTCGGCCCCCTTGAGGACCTCCTCGATCTCCTCGCGGTGGTCCTCGGCGGCCTTGCGGCCGACCTCGGGGTTGGCGCCGGCGCCGAGGCCCCGGGTGAGTTCACGGCCCACATCGAGCTTGACGTCGGCGTCGCTCATCAGGAGGGCCTGCGCATCGGTGTTGATCGCGATGAACTCGACGCCCTTGAGACCGACCTCGATCATCCGGTTGATGGCGTTGACACCACCGCCGCCGATACCGACGACCTTGATGACTGCGAGGTAGTTCTGCGGTGCTGCCACGTCGAAGGCCTCTCGCCTCGAATTTCCGGGTCGGCCGGCCCCGGCGGGGTGCCGAACCGACGGATGTCGATGGGTAGGGAGCCTGGTTTCTGACTGAATGTCCGAAATGCCGACCGCCGACCCCAACCCTAAACTTGACCTTTAGGGTTAGTCCTGTGCCTCCGTCACATCACCAGGAAACACAGTCTGGTGACACAGGACACTAGGTGGCCCCGGGCACGTGTTTCAACGAACACGCCGAGCTTCCCTTTTTCTTTTGAGCCTATGTGATCATCAACCGGCTTATGAAACCGGGGTGACCACCAAGGGTCGGGCCGTCACCGAAAGGCGTCAACCCCTCCCCAGGGAGAGAACCTACCGGATCATCCCGACACCGCCGGCGCCTCCGGCGTACTGACGTCGAAGTTCGTACCCTTCTGACTCATCAGCGCCACCAGGACCCGGGCTTTTCGATCGATCTGCTCCGGACTCCCCCAACGCACCGTCGCACCCCCGCTGAGCTGCAGCTGGATGTCGTCGTAGGAGTGCACCAGCACCGCCCCGGCCCGCTGCCGGACCTCGGCCGGCAGGCCGGCGGCCACCGCCACCGCCCCCTGCACCAACTGCGGACGGGTGATCACGGAAGCGACGTCGTTCGCTTGCTGACTGAGCCGCAGTTCGACCACCGGTACTCCGGCCGGTGCGGCGTCCTCGGTGGCGAAGCTCACGCCGCTCGCATCCATCTGGGTGAATCTGCCGTCCTCGCCCTTGACGGCGGCGACCGCCGTACGCTGGGTGATCTTCACCCGCAGGGTGTGCGGCCAGCCCCGCCAGACCTCGGCCCGGGCCACCCTCGGGATCGCCTCCACCCGTCGGGTGGCGTCGTCGAGGTCCACCCGGGCCAGCGGGCCGGCGCCGACCGTCCCGATCGCCGCACGGACCTGGTCGACCGTCAGCTTGTCGTCCTGCACCCCCTGGACCGCGACGCTGCGCACGTCCAGCACCGAGGAGAGGAAGACCAGCCAGGCCAGGGCGCCGAACACCGCGACCCCGAGCGCGGCCAGCACCGCCACGCCCCGCCGGGAGAGCCGGAGCCGGGGCGCGTGCTCCTCGTCCCCGAACTCCACCTCCTCCTGCGGCTGCCCACCGCCGGCCCGGCGGCCGGGAGGTGCTCCCGGACCGCCGGCCGGCGGTGGAACGGCGCGGCGGCCGTCAGCCACGACGGCGGCCACCCCTGGCGGCCTCGATCGCCTCGTAGACCATGCCGACCAGCAGCTCGTCGGCGTCCCGGCGGCCGAACTCGGCGGCGGACCGGCTCATGTCCCAGAGCCGCTGCGGGTCGGTGAGCACCGGCAGCACGTTCTGCAGCACCCACTCCGGGGTCAGTTCCGCGTCGTCGACCAGCAGGCCGCCACCGGCCTTGACCATCGGCTGGGCGTTGAGCCGCTGCTCGCCGTTGCCGATCGGCAGCGGGACGAAGGCGGCCGGCAGACCGACCGCCGCCAGCTCGGCCACCGTCATGGCGCCGGCCCGGCAGAGCATCAGGTCGGCCGCGGCGTAGGCGAGGTCCATCCGGTCCACGTAGGGCACCGCGCGGTAGGGCGGCATCCCGGGGATGTCGTCCACCTGCGGCAGCTCGTTCTTCGGGCCGACGGCGTGCAGGATCTGCACGCCGTACTGCTGCAGCCGGGGCGCGATGGCGGTGACGGTCTCGTTGAGCCGCCGCGCGCCCTGCGAACCGCCGGAGACCAGCAGGGTGGGCAGCCGCTGGTCGAGACCGAAGTAGTGCCGCGCCTCGGGGCGGGCCGCGTTGCGGTCCAGGGTGGCGATGGTCCGGCGCAGCGGGATGCCGATGTACCGGGAGTCGCGCAGCTTGCTGTCCGGCGTGGAGACCGCGACGAAGTCGCTGTACCGGGCGCCGATCTTGTTGGCCAGGCCGGGCCGGGCGTTGGCCTCGTGGACCACGATCGGCACCCCGGCCCGCTTGGCGGCCAGGTAGGCCGGCATGGCCACGTAGCCGCCGAAGCCGACCACGGCGTCCGCGTTGACCCGCTCGATGATCTCCTGGGCGGCCCGGACGGTCCCGCGCAGCCGGCCCGGGACGGTGATCAGCTCGGGGGTGGGCTTGCGGGGCAGCGGAACGGCCGGGATCAGCTCCAGGTGGTACCCGCGCTCGGGTACCAGCCGGGTCTCCAGGCCGCGCTCGGTGCCCAGGGCGGTGATCCCGATGGACGGGTCGTGCCTGCGGAGGGCGTCCGCGAGGGCGAGGGCCGGCTCGATGTGACCGGCGGTCCCCCCGCCGGCGAGTACGACATGCACCGAAATTCACCGCTCCCTGCGTGCCGGCACCGGGGCCGGGCGCGCTGTGGTTCGTCGTCGTGGCAGCACCCGGGCCAGTCGTCTCCTGACCCGGGAGTTCTTGCTCCGGGCGGCCAGGGCCGCCTTCGCGCCCGAGGTGCTGCGTGCGAGGCACAGCAGCACACCGATCGCGGACATGGCCGACAGCATGGCGGAACCGCCGTAGGAGAACAGCGGGAGCGGGACGCCCGCGATGGGCAGCAGTCCCAGCGCCGACCCCAGATTGATCACGGCCTGCGCCATGATCCAGGTGGTGGCGGCTCCCGCGGCGTACCTGACGAAGGGGTCCTTCGTGCCGATGGCCACACGGATACCCGCGTAGCCTAGTGCCGCGAAGAGACCGATCACCGACAGCGTCCCCACCAGGCCCAGTTCCTCGCCCGTCGTGGCGAAGATGAAGTCGGTGTGCGCCTCCGGCAGCTGGCCCCATTTCTCGACGCCGGCGCCGAGACCGGAACCGAACATGCCGCCGAGCCCGAACGAGTAGACACCGTGCAGGGCCTGGAAGCAGGCACCGGCCGGATCGAGTTTGGTCACGCCGATGCAGGAGAGCCGTTCGGCCCGGTGCGGGACGGTGACCACCAGGGCGGTGCAGACCACGACGGCGACGCCGAGGGTGGCGACGAACAGCCGCATCGGGGCGCCGACCATCCAGAGCAGGCCGAAGAGCATGGCGACCAGGATCATCGAGGTGCCCATGTCCCCGCCGAGCATGATCAGCGCGAGTAGCAGCAAGGCGCCCGGCACCAGCGGGACCAGCAGGTGCTTCCACTGGTCGAGGGTGCCGTTGCGCTGCTTGCGGGCCAGCAGGTCGGCGGCCCAGAGCACCAGGGCGAGCTTGGCGAACTCGGACGGCTGGAACTGGAAGAACCCCAGGTCCAGCCAGTTCCGGTTGCCGTTGACCTCCACCCCGACGCCGGGGATCGCGACCAGCGCGAGCGCGCCGATCACGCCGAACATCACGGGGTAGACGATCACCCGCAGCACCGCGACCGGGACCAGGGCGAAGCCGACCAGCAACGAGAAGCCGAGCAGCACCGCGACCAGCTGCTTGAAGAAGTAGAACTGGGTCGAGCGGTGCTGCCCCAGCGCCAGGATCTGCGAGGCCGAGAAGACCATCATCAGGCCGAGCACCACCAGCAGCAGGGTCGCGCCGATGATCAGCAGATAGGGCGTCAGCGGTCGGTCCAGGGTGTACCGCAGACGGGCCCGGAAGGCCCGCAGACGGGCCACCGGGCCGGCCGACTTGTAGGCGGTCGTGGTGGCCGAGATCACCCGCCACGGATCGGCGGGGCCCTTTTCCGGTACACCGGAACCGCCCACCCTGCCCTGCCCCGCCACCACACGCTCCCTCTCTCCTGTGGCTCGCCTCGCCCGTGTGCGGGTGGCGTGGCCCGACGGCCGTCGCCGTGCGCCGCCTCAGCTGTCCGCGAGCTCCCGGACCCGCGCGGCGAAGAGGTCGCCGCGCTCCCCGTAGTTGGTGAACATGTCCATCGAGGCGCAGGCCGGTGCCAGCAGCACCGTGTCACCCGATCGGGCGAGCGAGGCGGCCGTGCGGACCACCTCGGCCATCGCCACCGCGCCAGTCTGGCCCTCGGCCGCCTCGATCACCGGGACATCCGGCGCGTGTCGCGCCAGCGCCTCCCTGATCACCGCGCGGTCCTCGCCGATCAGCACCACCGCGCGCAGCCGCTCGGCCGCGCCCCGGACCAGGTCGTCGAACGCGGCGCCCTTGGCCAGGCCGCCGGCGATCCAGACCACCGGCCGGTACGCGGCCAACGAGGCCGCGGCGGCATGGGTGTTGGTGGCCTTGGAGTCGTCGATGTAGGTGACTCCGCCGACCACGGCGACCTCGGCGATCCGGTGGGCGTCCGGGCGGAAGGCCCGCAGCCCCTCCCGGACGGCCGCGGCGTCCACCCCGTAGGCCCGGGCGAGGGCGGCGGCGGCGAGGGCGTTGGCGATGTTGTGCGGGGCCGGCGGGTCGACGTCCGCGACAGAGCCGAGCTCGGCGGCGTTCTTGGTCCGGTCCGGCACGAAGGCGCGGTCCACCAGCAGGCCGTCGACGAGGCCGAAGTTCGACGGGCCGGGCGAGCCCAGGCCGAAGCCGATCGCCCGGCAGCCCTCCTCGACGTCGGCCTCGCGGACCAGCGCCTCGGTGGCCGGGTCGGCCAGGTTGTACACGCAGGCGACGACGTTGCCCTGGTAGATCCGGCCCTTGTCGGAGGCGTACGCCTCCATCGAGCCGTGCCAGTCGAGGTGGTCGGGCGCCAGGTTGAGCACGGCCGCCGCGTACGGGCGCAGCGAGGGCGCCCAGTGCAGCTGGTAGCTGGAGAGCTCGACGGCGAGCACGTCGTACGGCTCCTCGGCGAGCACCGCGTCCAGCACCGAGACCCCGACGTTGCCGACGGCGGCGGTGCGCCGGCCGGCGGCGGTGAGGATCGAGGCGAGCATCTGGACGGTGGTGGTCTTGCCGTTGGTGCCGGTGACGGCCAGCCAGGGGGCCGGCTCGCCGGTGGCCGCCAGCGGCCGGCGCAGGCGCCAGGCCAGTTCGACGTCGCCCCAGACCTCGACGCCGGCCTGCTCGGCGGCGGCGAACAGCGGGCTGCCGGGCGGCCAGCCCGGCGAGGTGACGACCAGCCGGGTGCCCTCGGGCAGGCTGTCGCCGTCGCCGAGGCGGACGGTGACGCCCCGCGCCCGCAGCTCGGCGGCGCGGGCCTCCAGGCCCGGGCCGGAGCCGCCGTCCACGACGGTGACCGGCGCGCCGAGGTCGTGCAGGACGCGGGCGGCGCTGATGCCGGAGACGCCGAGGCCGGCGACGGTGACCGGCAGGGAGGTCCAGTCGGGTCCGGTCATCCGGTCACCCATCCCGCGTAGAAGAGGCCGAGGCCGACCGCCACGCAGAGGCCCTGGATGATCCAGAACCGGACCACGATCAGGACTTCGGTCCAGCCCTTGAGTTCGAAGTGGTGCTGCAACGGAGCCATCTTGAAGACGCGCTTGCCGGTCATCCGGAAGGAGCCGACCTGGATGATCACCGAGAGGGTGATGATCACGTAGAGGCCGCCGAGCAGCGCGAGCAGCAGCTCGGTGCGCGAGCAGATCGCCAGACCGGCCAGGGCGCCGCCGAGGGCGAGCGAGCCGGTGTCACCCATGAAGATCTTGGCGGGCGAGGTGTTCCACCAGAGGAAGCCGAAGCAGGAGCCCATCAGGGCGGCGGCGACCACCGCGAGGTCCAGCGGGTCGCGGACGTCGTAGCAGTTGGAGGTGGCCGAGATCGCGTAGGCGCAGCTCTGGCCGTACTCCCAGACGCCGATGAAGGTGTAGGCGCCGAAGACCATCACCGAGGCGCCGGTGGCCAGGCCGTCCAGACCGTCCGTCAGGTTCACGCCGTTCGACATCGCGGCGATCATGAAGTACGCGAAGATGACGAACAGCACCGGGCCGATGGACCAGCCGAAGTCCCGGACGAAGGACAGGTGTTGGGAGGCCGGGGAGAGCCCGCGGTCATCACTGAACTGCAGGGCCAGGATCGCGAACGCGAGGCCCACGAACGACTGGCCGAAGAGCTTGGCCTTGGCCCGCAGACCGAGCGAACGGCGCTTCACGACCTTGATGTAGTCGTCCAGGAAGCCGACCAGGCCCAGGCCCACGGTCAGGAAGAGCACCAGCAGACCGGAGGCGGTCGGGGACTCGCCCGTTATCGCCTTGGTCGCGAAGTACGCGATGAGCGTCGCCAGGATGAAGGCGATGCCGCCCATGGTGGGCGTGCCCTTCTTGCTGTGGTGCGCCTTGGGGCCGTCGTCGCGGATGTACTGGCCGTAGCCGCGCTTGGCGAGCAGCTTGATCAGGGCCGGGGTCCCGAGCAACGAGAGGACGAGGCCGATCATGCCGGAGAAGAGGATCTGCTTCATTACTCGGCCGCACCGTCCGCGAGCAGTGCCTCGGCCACCTTCTCCAGCCCCACCGAACGGGAAGCCTTCACCAGGACCACATCCCCCGGCCGAAGCTGACTGCGCAGCAGTTCGACCGCCGCGTCCGCGTCGGACACCAGCACCGACTCCTCACCCCACGAACCTTCGTTCCTCGCGCCCAGTTCCATGCAGGCCGCCTCGCGTCCGCCGACCGCCACCAGCTTGGTGACGTCCAGTCGTACCGCGAGCCGCCCGATGGCGTCGTGCTCGGCCAGGCTCTCCTCGCCGAGCTCCCGCATCTCGCCGAGCACCGCCCAGGTTCGACGGCGCTCCGGGCCGCGTCCTCCGATCGAGACCAGCGCCCGCAGCGCGGCCCGCATCGAGTCGGGGTTCGCGTTGTAGGCGTCGTTCACGACGGTGACACCATCGGCCCGGTCGAGGACCTCCATGCGCCAGCGGGACAGCGCACCCGCCTCGCTCAGCGCTTCGGCGGTGTCATCGACGGACATCCCGAGCTCCACCGCCACCGCTGCGGCGGCGAGGGCGTTCGAGACGTGGTGCTCACCGTACAGGCGCAGCTGCACGGGTGCGGAACCGGCCGGGGTGGTCAGCGTGAACGATGGCCGTCCGGTGGAGTCGAGGCGAACATCCTGTGCGCGGACGTGCGCCTCCCGGGACTCCCCGAAGTACACCACCCGGGCCTTGGTGCGGGAGGCCATCGCCCGGACCAGCGGGTCGTCGAGGTTGAGGATCGCCACGCCGTCCGCCGGCAGTGCCTCGACCAGTTCGCCCTTCGCCTCGGCGATCGCCTCCTGGGAGCCGAACTCGCCGACGTGCGCGGTGCCGACGTTCAGCACCAGGCCGATCCGGGGCGGGGTGATCGAGGTGAGGTACTCGATGTCGCCCTTGTGCCGGGCGCCCATCTCCATCACCAGGTGCCGGGTGCCGGCCTCGACCCGCAGGGCGGTCATCGGGTGCCCGATCTCGTTGTTGAGCGAGCCGGGCGGGTAGACGGTCTCGCCGAGCCGCTGGAGCAGCTGGGCGATCAGGTCCTTGGTGCTGGTCTTGCCGGCCGAGCCGGTCAGCGCGACCACGGTGGTGGACTCGGCGCGGGCCACCACGGTCCGGGCCAGCTTGCCGAGCGCGTCCACCACGCTGTCGACCAGGACGGCGGGCACCCCGAGCGGGCGGGAGGCCAGCACCGCGACGGCGCCGGCGGCCACCGCCCGCTCGGCGTAGTCGTGGCCGTCCACGTGCTCACCGGCGAAGGCCGCGAACAGGCAGCCGGGGCGCACCTTGCGGGAGTCGACCTCGACCGGGCCGGTGACCGGGGTCGCGGGGTCGGCGCCGTCCAGGGTGCCTCCGACGGCCGCGGCCACCTCGGCGAGGGTCAGTGCGATCACGGCTGCTCCACTCCTCCGGCACCCCGGGCGGCCGTGGTCCGCGCGATCGAGTCCCGCAGCACCTCCCGGTCGTCGAAGGGGCGGATCTCGTCTCGTACGTACTGGCCGAGTTCATGGCCCTTGCCGGCCACCAGCACGGTGTCACCGGCCTGGGCGCGGGCCACCGCGAGGTGGACCGCCTCGGCCCGGTCGGGCACGACCAGGACGGCGCCGCGCTCGGCCTCGGGCACCGAGGCGGCGCCCGTCAGCATGGTGGCGAGGATCGCCAACGGGTCCTCGCTGCGGGGGTTGTCACTGGTCAGCAGGGCGGTGTCGGCGAGCTCGGCGGCGATGGCGCCCATCGGGGCGCGCTTGTGCGGGTCGCGGTCCCCACCGCACCCGACCACCACGTGCAGCCGGCCCTTGGTGACCTCGCGCAGCGAGGCCAGGACCGCGCGCAGGGCGTCCGGCTTGTGGGCGTAGTCGACCACCGCGACGAACGGCTGTCCGGCGTCCACCCGCTCCAGCCGGCCCGGTACGCCGGGCACCGCCGCGACCCCGGCGACGACCTGCTCCAGCGGCAGTCCGGCGGTCACCAGCAGGGTGATCGCGGCCAGCGCGTTGGCGACGTTGAACGGTCCCGGCAGCGGGACGGACGCGTCGGCCTCGGCGCCGTCGGGGCCGAGCACCCGGAAGGTCGACCCGATCGGGCCGAGCTGGACGTCCACCGCCCGCCAGTGCGCCTCGGGCGCGCCGGTGGCGGAGAAGGAGGTGACCGGGATCTTCGCCTCGGCGATCAGCCGGCGCCCGTAGGCGTCGTCCAGGTTGGCCACGCCCAGGCGCGACTTGCCGGGCTGGAAGAGCCGGGCCTTCGCCTGGAAGTAGTCCTCCATGTCCGGGTGGAAGTCGAGGTGCTCGGGCGTGAGGTTGTTGAACAGCGCGACGTCGTAGGCCACCCCGTCGGTACGGCCGAAGACCAGCGCGTGGCTGGAGACCTCCATGGTCACCGCGTCCGCGCCGCGCTCGCCCATCACGCCGAGGATCGCGTGCAGGTCGGTGGCCTCGGGGGTGGTGCGCTCGCTCTTGATCCGCTCGTCGCCGACCCGCATCTCGACGGTGCCGATCACCCCGGGGCTGCGCCCGGCGCCGCGCAGGCCGCCCTCGACCAGGTAGGAGGTGGTGGTCTTGCCGTTGGTGCCGGTCAGCCCGATCATCAGCAGCCGGTCGGCGGGCCGGCCGTAGACCGCGGCGGCCAGTTCGCCCATCCGGGCCCGCGGCCGGTCGACCACCAGCAGCGGCAGGCCGGTGCCGGCCGCCAGTTCGGCGCCGGCCGGGTCGGTGAGCAGCGCCACCGCGCCCGCCGCGGCCGCCTGGGCCGCGAAGGCGGCGCCGTGGTGGTTGGCGCCCGGGAAGGCCACGTAGACATCGCCCGGGCGCACCGCGCGGGAGTCGTGGGTGACGCCGGTGACCGGGCCCCCCTCGACCGGCGCGAGGCCGAGCAGTCGGGCCAGCTCGGCGAGCGGCTGGGCCTGCGCCCGGACGGGGCGAGGCGGGCTCACGGTGATTTGATCGGGTTTCGGCACGGCGGGAAGGCTATCCGCCGAAGGGTGTCCAGGGCCAAACCGGCCCCGCGCCGTGCCGTGGTCCCACCCGGCCCGCTGCTTGCTCATGGTCGATCACGGCTTCCACTCGACGGGCAGGTTGGGTGCCTCGCTGCCGCTCGGCGGCACCTGCAGGGTCTTCAGGGTGAACTCCATCACCTGCTTGAACACCGGCCCGCAGAGCTGGCCGCCGAAGTGGCCGTTGACCGGGTCCTGGATCACGCAGGAGACGGTGACCCGGGGGGCGTCGGCGGGCGCGAACCCGATGAACGAGGCGGTGTAGCCGCGGTAGCCGCCGGTCTTCGGGTCCACCCGGTTGGCGGTGCCGGTCTTGCCGGCCACCCGGTAGCCCGGGATCGCGGCCTTGCCGCCGGTCCCCTGCTCGTCCGAGACGACCGACTCCAGCATCTCGGTGAGCGTCCTGGCGGTCTGCTCGCCGACCACCCGGGACCGCGCGCCGGGCTCGGCCGGGGTGAAGCGCCCGTCCGGGGCGGTGGTGCCCTGCACCACGCTGGGGGCCACCCGCACCCCGCCGTTCGCGATGGTGGAGAAGACCGAGGTCGCCTGCAGGGCGTTCACCGACAGGCCCTGGCCGAACGGGATGGTGTACTGCTTCGACGCCTTCCAGTCCTCCGGCTTGTCCAGGATGCCGGGGGTCTCGCCGGGGAAGCCGAGGCCGGTGGACTGCCCGATGCCGAACCTGCGCAGGTAGTCGTTGAGCACCTTGTTGGCCTCCGGCTGGGTCGCCCCGAGCGTCTGGGCGGCCTCGATGGTGCCGATGTTCGAGGACTTGGCGAGCACCCCGGCCAGCGTCAGGTACCAGGTGTCGTGCGGGATGTCGTCCTTGAACGCCACATCGCCGCGGACCAGCGGGTACGGCACGGTGACCTTGGTGTCCCAGGTGGCCTTGCCGGTGTCCAGCACGGCCGCCATGGTCATCAGCTTGGCGGTGGAGCCGGGCTCGTAGGCGTCCTGCAGGGCCGGGTTGCCGAGCTGGGAGGACCTGGCCGTGCTCAGGTCGTTGGGGTTGAAGCCGGGCGAGGTGGCCATCGCCAGCACCTGGCCGTTCCTCACGTCCTGGACGATGACGTAGCCCTTCTCCGCCCCGGCGTTGGCGACCTGGTCGGTGATGGCGCGCTGGGCGGCCCACTGGATGTCCCGGTTGATGGTCAGCCGCAGGTCGGTGCCGGGTACCGCCGGGTCCAGCGAGCCCCCGGCGGTGGGCACCAGCCGGCCGCCCGCCTGGGCGTAGCTGCTGTGGCCCTCCTTGCCGGCCAGTTGCTTCTGGTACTGCTGCTCCAGGCCGCCCGCGCCCTCGCCCTCGGCGTTGACGAACCCGACCAGGTTGGCGGCCAGCCCGTCCGACGGGTAGACGCGCTTCTGGGTGTCCCGGTTGAAGACGCCGGCCAGCGGGTTGACGCACTCGTTGTCCACCCTGGTCCGGCCCCCCTCCTCCACGGACTTGTTCAGCAGGCGCTTCTGCGCCTGGCAGGTCTTGGAGTTCGCCTGCTTCTCCAGGCCCGACTTGAGGTCGCTGATCTGGTTCTTGACGTCCGGGCTCTGCTGGGCGGCGAGCCGCTTGTAGCGGGTCTTGGGGGTGTGCAGGTCCGCCGCGAGCTTCTCCTTGGACTGGCCGAGGATCGGTGCCAGCAGCGCGGCCGCCTGCTCGGGGGCGTCCGGGACGCCGGCCGCCGCCGGGGTGAACATGGCCGGGTCGGCGGTGATGTCGTACGCGTCGACGGTGGTGGCCAGTGCCACGCCGTCGGCGGACGTTATCGAGCCGCGCTCGGCGGTGATCGGGATGCTCAGGTAGCGGTTGGTGTTGGCGTCGGCGGCCAGCGCGTCCGAGTCCAGCAGCTGGAGCTGGACGAGGCGGCCGGCGAAGACCGAGAACACCAGGGAGAGCGCCACCGTGACCACCCGCAGCCGGCGGCGCGGGTCGGCCAGCCGGATCGCCCTGGACTGCGGGCGCTGCGGCGGGCGGGACTTCGGCCGCGGCCGGACGGGCGAGCGGCCGTCCGGGCGGCGCTGCTGCGGGGGCCGGGCCGGGCGGGCGGCCGCCTTCGGGTCCCGGGCCCTGGCCGGCTGCGGCTTCGGGGGCTGGGCCTTGGGGGCCTGCGCCTTGGCGGGCGGGGGTTTCGGGGGCTGCTTGGACCGGGCGGGCTGCGGCTTGGCGGGCTGCGCCTTCGCCGGTTGGGCCTTGCCGGCCTGGCCGCGCGGGGTCGGCCGCGGTGCGGCGCCCTTGGCGACGGGCCGGCGGCCACCGGCGCCGCCGGTCCCGCCGGTGGGCTGTCGGGGCTCGCTCATGCGCCCACCTCGCTACGCGCGCTCATGCGCCCCCCAATGACTCGCTCGGCGAGCGCCTCGCACGACGCGCACCCTCTGACGACTCGTTCGCCGTGCTCGCTCATCGGCCCGCGCCTCCGGTCGCGGCCGGCGAACCGGCGGGAGCGGGGGCGGCCGGAGCGGCCGGGTTGATCTGGACGGTGGTGTCACCGCCGGGCGCGGGCGCCGCCGGGGCACTCGGCTGAGCGCTCGGCGACGGCTGCCGGCCGGGCCACGGTTCGGCGGTGGACCGTTTCACCGGGGGGCTGTCCTGGGCCGGACCGGGCGTGCCGAGCACCTTGCCGCCGTTCGGGACGTCCAGGAAGGCCATCCCCCCGGCGGGCACCATGCCCAGCTCGGCGGCGCGGCGCGCGAGCGCGTCCGGCGCGGAGTTCTGGTCGATCTGGTGCTGCAGGCCCTGCTGCTCGTCGGTGAGCACGGTGGTCTGCCGCTGCAGCTTGGACAGCTCGAACGAACCCTCGTTCAGCGCGGTGTTCAGCGCCAGCAGCCCGAGCAGTCCGGCCGCGAGCAGGACCACGACCAGGACCGCGAACGGCGTCCTCCCCCGTACCGGGCGCCGACCGGGCCGGACCGTGATCCGCGCCCTGCCGCCCTGCCCGGGGAGCACCGTGCTCCCCGCCCCGCCTCCGGCCACCGGCCCCACGCTGTTCCTCCACCCTTCGGACCCCGCCCCGTGAACCTGGTCAGCCCCGGGTGCTTCGGTCCCTGATCCTCTCCGCCACCCGCAGCCGCACGGGCGCGGCGCGCCGGTTCTCCTCGATCTCCTCCTCGGTGGCCAGCTCGGCACCGCGGGTGATCAGCTTCAGCCAGGGCTGGTGCTCCTCCGGGACGAACGGCAGCCCGGGCGGGGCGGTGGTGGTCGCGCCGGCCGCGAGGTACTGCTTGACCAGGCGGTCCTCCAGCGACTGGTAGGACATCACGACGATCCGCCCGCCGAGTGCCAGGGCGTCCAGCGCGCCCGGGATCGCCCGGTCCAGCACCTCCAGCTCGCCGTTGACCTCGATCCGCAGCGCCTGGAAGGTGCGCTTGGCCGGGTTCCCGCCGGTGCGGCGGGTGGCGGCCGGAATGGCGTTGCGCACCAGATCGACCAGACGCGCGCTGGTGGTGAACGGTTCCTTCTCCCGCTCGCGCAGGATCACCGAGGCGATCTTCCCGGCGAACCGCTCCTCGCCGTACACCTTGAGGATCCGGGCCAGCTGCCCGTGGCTGTAGGTGTTCAGCACCTCGGCCGCGCTCAGGCCCCGGGTCTGGTCCATCCGCATGTCCAGCGGGGCGTCCTGGGAGTAGGCGAAGCCGCGCTCGGCCTCGTCCAGCTGCATCGAGGAGACGCCGAGGTCGAACAGGACGCCCTGCACCCGGGGGATGTCCAGGCGCTCCAGCACCTCGGGGATCTCGTCGTAGACGGCGTGCACCAGGGTGGCCCGGTCGCCGAACGGGGCCAGCCGCTCGGCGGAGAGCTTCAGGGCGGCCGGGTCACGGTCCACCGCGACCAGCCGGACGTCCGGGAACTGGGTGAGCAGGGCCTCGCTGTGCCCGCCGAGCCCCAGCGTGGCGTCCACCACCACCGCGCCGGGCCGCGAGATCACCGGGGCCAGCGCGTCCATGCACCGCTGCAGCATCACGGGGACGTGCTTGGGGGCCGGATCGTTGGTGCTCATGCGCGGTGGCGCCCTTCTTCGGTGCGGAGCAGCCCGACGTCCGGGAGCTCCGACCATTTTGGCCCACTGTGTGCCGGAGTCGGCGCCTGGGGCGCCGGGTGGCGGCCGCCGGTGGCCGGGACGCGGCCCGTGGTCCCCGCCCGCCCAGGGGGAAGATCGTGACCGCCCGGCGCCGGGGAAGGTGCGCCAGGTGGCACGGAGCGGGTGGAGGCCACCGGCCGCGTCGGCCGCCGCACCGGCCGGAATCGCCCGGTTGACGGGGCCCGGCGGGTGTGCTCCACTGCGCCGCAAACTCTATCGCGGACACCCCGTCAGTCAATGGTCCGCTCCGGCGCACCACCCGGGCGGCGGTATGGATCACCGCAGGTCGCGGCCGTCCGGCGGGCCGTGGGGGCACCGCTCGGGGCTCGTCCGCCCTGGCCGCGCGCCCCGGCCGGGACGAGGGGGGACAAACCGGCCCGGACCACCCCGCCGGCCGCGCCCCGTCCCCCACCCGGTTGTGGATATGCGCTCGGTCACAGCCGGCCGCTCTGTAGCCCTCGACCCCACCACGGACGGCCAAATCGCACTAACGTCTTCAGCATGACAGTGACCCCCGACCGGCCCACGCCGACAGCCGCTGCCGACACCACCGGATCGAACATCATCGACCGCTTCGTGGCGGCCAACCGCGAGTACGCGGTGACCTTCCGCGACGGCGGCATGGACGCCCGCCCCGTCCAGCACATCGCCGTGGTGGCGTGCATGGACGCCCGACTCGACCTGTTCGCCGCGCTCGGCCTCGAACTCGGCGACGCCCACGTCATCCGCAACGCCGGGGGTGTCGTCACGGACGACACCATCCGCTCGCTCACCATCAGCCAGCGCGCCCTGGGCACCCGCTCGGTGGCGCTGATCCACCACACCGGCTGCGGTCTGCTCGGCCTCACCGAGGACTTCCGGCGCGAGCTGGAGCTGGAGGTCGGCCAGCGGCCGCAGTGGGCGGTCGAGTCCTTCGTCGACCTCGACAGCGACGTCCGCCAGTCCATGCAGCGGGTCCGCACCTCCCCGTTCCTGCTGCACACCGACGACGTCCGGGGCTTCGTCTTCGACGTCCACACCGGGCTGCTCCGCGAGATCGCCTGACCCACCCCGCCCCCACCGGCCGCCGCCGGCCCGGCCAACGTCGTCCGGGCCCCGACCGGCGCTCCCGCCCCCGGGCGGGAGCCCTGCCCCCAGCGCTTCCCGGGCGCTTTCGGCCGGGTGGTGACTTCTGGCCACCGCCCGGGGGAGAATGCGCCTGCCGGTCGGACCCCGAACCACCTGGGGCGGCCAGCCGCAGGCCCCACCAGGGCACCGGCTCCCGCTACGGAACCGCTCCCGGAGGAGTCGCGTCCAGCATGGGGTGGGGGCCCGCCTCGGGGTGAGGCGGGCGCAGTGTGCCAGGGAGCGTACGGGTGACGAGCTACAACGATCAGGCCGGTCTCGAAGGTCGCGCGGGGGGCGACCAGGAGGCGCGGGGATACCACCCGGTCGGCCTGCCCGAGCTCGCCGCCGTGGTGGACCGCGTCCGGGCCAACATCGAGAGCGTGATCGAGGGCAAGCCGGAGGTCGTCCGGATCGCGCTGACGGTCATGCTCGCCGAGGGTCACCTGCTGCTGGAGGACGTGCCCGGCGTCGGCAAGACCATGCTGGCCAAGGCGCTGGCCCGGTCCGTCGACTGCACGGTGCGACGCATCCAGTTCACTCCGGACCTGCTGCCCTCCGACGTCACCGGCACCAACATCTTCGACCAGCACGAGCGCGACTTCGAGTTCCGACCGGGCGCGATCTTCGCCCAGATCGTGGTCGGCGACGAGATCAACCGGGCCTCGCCGAAGACCCAGTCCGCGCTGCTGGAGTCGATGGAGGAGCGTCAGGTCACCATCGACGGCACCAGCTACGAACTCCCCTCGCCGTTCATGGTGGTCGCCACCCAGAACCCGGTCGAGATGGAGGGCACCTACCCCCTCCCGGAGGCCCAGCGGGACCGCTTCATGGCCCGGATCTCGATCGGCTACCCGAGCCCCGAGGCCGAGTTCGCGATGCTCGACGTGCACGGCGGAGCCAGCCCGCTGGAGGACCTCCAGCCGGTCGCGCACGCCGCCGACATCCTCAAGCTGATCGACCTGGTGCGCACCGTGCACATCGCCGACCCGGTCCGCCGCTACGCCGTCGACCTGGTCGGCGCCACCCGTGCCAGCCACGAACTGCGCCTGGGCGCCTCGCCGCGGGCCACCCTGCACCTGGTCCGGGCCGCCCGCGCCGCCGCCGCGCTGGACGGCCGCGACTACGTCACCCCGGACGACATCCAGCGCCTGGCCGTCCCGGTGCTCGCCCACCGCCTGATGCCGACCGCCGAGACCCAGCTGAGCCGCCGCACCGCCGAGCAGATCGTGGCCGACCTGGTCGCCCGGCTGCCGCTGCCACGCCCGCAGGGCCAGGCCGGCCCGGCGCTGCGGAGGGGCTGAGGTGGGACCGTCCGACGCACCGTCGGGCCTGCGCGCCGGCCTGAACGGCCTCACCACCCGGGGCCGCTCCTTCCTCGCCGCCGGGGCCACCTCGGTGGTCTGCGCCTACCTGCTCGACCAGGACGCGCTGCTGCGGGTCGGCGTCCTGCTGGCGGCGCTGCCGCTGGCCGCCGCGCTGCTGCTGGCCAACACCCGCTACCGGGTGGCCAGCGGACGCCGGCTCAGCCCGCGCCGGGCCGTGGCCGGCCACGAGGCCCGGGTCCACCTGCGGGTGGACAACGTCTCCCGGGTGCCCACCGGCCTGCTGCTGCTGGAGGACAAGGTCCCGTACGTGCTCGGGCCGCGCCCGCGGTTCGTGCTGGACCGGGTCGAGGCGCACGGGCACCGCGAGGTCTCCTACCGGGTCCGGTCCGACCTGCGCGGCCGCTACCCGCTCGGCCCGCTCCAGCTGCGCCTCTCCGACCCGTTCGGGATGTGCGAGGTGAACCGTTCCTTCACCGCCTCCGACGTGCTCACCGTCGTACCGCAGGTGCAGCAGCTGCCGCAGGTGCGGCTCAGCGGCGAGTGGGTCGGCCAGGGCGAGAGCCGCAGCCGCACCCTGGCACTGGCCGGTGACGACGACGTCATCCTGCGCGAGTACCGGCACGGCGACGACCTGCGCCGGGTGCACTGGAAGTCCACCGCCCGCTACGGCGAGCTGATGGTCCGCCGCGAGGAGCAGCCGAAGAAGGCCCGGGCCACCGTCCTGCTGGACACCCGCGAGACGGGCCACCGGGGCAGCGGCCCGGCCTCCTCCTTCGAATGGGCGGTCAGCTGCGCCGCCTCGGTCGCCGCGCACCTGCTGGAGCGCGGCTACCAGACCCGGCTGCTCACCGACACCGGTCACTGCGTGCCCGGCCCCGACGCCGGCGGCGGCAACACCGTCGCCGACGCCTCCGGCCTGATCCTGGACGCGCTCGCGGTGGTCGACCTCTCCGACGGTGGCGGGCTCTCCCGCGCCGAGGAGCCCCTGCGCAACTCCGGCGAGGGCCTGCTGGTCGCCGTCCTCGGCGAGCTGGACGAGGCCCAGACCGCCCGGCTGGCCCGGTTGCGGCGCCGTACCGGCGGCGCCGTGGTCTTCCTGCTGGACACCGGCACCTGGTCCGGTCTGCGGATGCTCGCGCCGGAGACCGGCGGGGACGAGTTCCGCGCCCGGGTGCGACAGCTGCGCGAGGCCGGCTGGACCGTCCTGCCGGTCCGCGCCGGGGACTCCGCGCCGGACCTCTGGCAGGCCGCCGACCGGACCGAGTCGCCCTCCCCCTACCGAGATGAGGCCGGCGCGTGACCACCCGGGCCAAACTGACCGCGTACTCGGCGCTGGCCACCGCCCTGGCCTCGCTCTGCCTGACCCCGCTGCTGACCACCAAGGGCTGGATCACCCACGCCTACCTGGTGATCGCCGTGGTCGCGGCGGCCGGCGCGGGCCTGCGCCGGACCCCGTTCTACCGCTGGACGGTGCCGCTCGGACAGCTCCTCGTCCTGTTCGTCCTGCTGCTGATCGGCTTCGCCGGCTCCACCGCCCTGTGGGGCGGCCTGCTGCCCGGCCCCCAGTCGGTGCACACCCTCGCCCAGGTCCTCGGCCGCGGGCTGGACGACATCCGGGAGTACGCCATCCCCGCGCCGCCCGACCCGGGCCTGCGGCTGATCCTGGTCGGCTCCGTCGGTCTGATCGCCATCACGGTGGACACCGTCGCGGTCACCTACCGGCGTTCCGCGCTGGCCGGGCTGCCGCTGCTGGCGCTCTACTCGGTCGGCAACGGGCTGGCCGGCGACGGCGGCAGCTGGGTCTGGTTCGGGCTCGCCGCGGCCGGCTACCTGGTCCTGCTCTTCGCCGAGGGACAGGACCGGGTCTCCCGCTGGGGCCGGGTCTTCCGCGGTACCTCGCGCCAGGGCGTGAGCTCCGGCACGCTCAGCCAGGGCGGCCAACGGATCGGCGTCCTGGCGCTCGCGCTGGCCCTGCTGGTGCCGGCCTTCCTGCCGCGCTGGGAGGGCGGCCTGCTCCACACCGGCCGGACCGGTGGCGCGGCCGCCGG
The DNA here is from genome assembly GCF_042752535.1 of Kitasatospora sp. NPDC059327. Classification (NCBI taxonomy): domain Bacteria; kingdom Bacillati; phylum Actinomycetota; class Actinomycetes; order Kitasatosporales; family Streptomycetaceae; genus Kitasatospora; species Kitasatospora sp. NPDC059327. The sequence goes on from NZ_JBHYYB010000013.1 coordinate 107,327, forward strand.
CGGCGCGGGCGGTGTCACCACCCTCGATCCGCTGGTCACCCTGGAGGCGGCCCTGGCCACCCCCAGCAACGTCGAGCTGCTCACCTACCGGATGGACAGCAGCCTCGCGGACACCGCGTACCTGCGCACCGGCTCGTTGGACCAGTTCGACGGCACCGCGTGGAAGCTCAGCAACCCCGCGGTGAGCGAACTCAAGGGCACCTTCGCCCCGCCCGAGGGCCTGGCGAACGTCGACGTCCCCACCCAGACGGGCGACTTCCAGGTCACCGACAAACTGGAGTCGGGCTGGCTGCCCATGCCCTACCCGGCCTCCGGCGTCAGCGTCCCCGACCCCGGCGCCTGGCGGGTGGACGCCCTCACCGGCACCGTGCTCCCGGCCCGGGACAAGGCGATCAAGAACCTGCGCTACAAGGCCACCGCCTACGACGTCCGGCCCACCGCGGCCGAGCTGCGCCGCGCGGCCGCGGCACCGACCAAGCTCGCCGACCACTACACCGAGCTGCCCAAGGACCTGCCCCCGGTGGTCCGGGAGAAGGCCCAGGAGGTCACCAGGAACGCGGCCACCCCGTACGACCGGGCGCTCGCGCTGCAGGACTGGTTCACCAGCTCCGAGTTCAGCTACAACACCAAGATCAAGGCCGGCACCGGCAGCACCGCGATCGCGGACTTCCTGCGCGACCGCAAGGGCTTCTGCGTGCACTTCGCCTCCACCATGGCGGCGATGTCGCGCACCCTGGGCATCCCGTCCCGGGTCGCGGTCGGCTTCACCCCGGGCGACGCCAAGGGCGGCGACCGCTACTCGGTCAACGGGCTGATGTACCACGCCTGGCCCGAGCTCTACTTCCAGGGCTTCGGCTGGCTGCGCTTCGAGCCCACCCCGAGCCGCGGCGTGCAGCCCTCCTACACCGAGCCGGTCGCCGCGCCCACCGCCGCCCCGACCCAGCAGCCGACCGCCGCCGCGCAGAGCACCGCGCCGGTCGCGGCGCCCTCCAGCAGCAGCGACTGCGACCCCAAGCTGCGCCGAATGGGTGAGTGCGGGGACAAGGACAAGGCCTCGGCCGGGGCCCGGCAGGACTCCTGGCTGCTGTCCTGGCAGGTGCTGACCACCCTGGCCGCGGTGCTCGTGGTGCTCGCCCTGCTGCTCACCCCGATGCTCTGGCGGGGGCTGCTGCGCCGCCGCCGGCTCGGTACCGGCGGGCGCCGCCGGCCCGGCGGGGAGGGCCCGGGCGGGCCGACCGACACCCAGGTGCTGGCCGCCTGGGAGGAGCTGGTCGACTCCGCCTGGGACCTCGGCATCCCGCCCGACGAGTCGCGCACCCCGCGCGCCGCCGCCCGCCGGATCTCCGAGGCCGCCGAACTCGACGAGGCCTCGGCGGCCGCCGCCGGGCGGGTGGCCCTCGCCACCGAACGGGTGCTCTACGCCCGCTCCGCCGAGGTGTCCGCACCGCTGGCGGCGGACGTCCGGACCGCCCGCAACGGCCTGCGGGCCGGCGCCGGCCGCCTCGGCCGGACGAAGGCGGTACTGCTGCCGCCGTCCTCGGCCAAGCTCTGGTGGCGGCTCTCGGAGACGGTCCTGGCCGCCCGGGTCACGACCCGCGGCCGGATCTCCCGGGCGGCCGGGCCGCTGCGCCGGGGCCGGGACCGGCTGCTCCGCCGCGGGAGTGGAGACGGCGAGGCGTCCTGAGACCGGACGCGCACGGAACGCCGACACGGGGCGCACACGAAACGCGAGGGCGGGCAGTCGGATCGACTGCCCGCCCTCGCGGCGTTCCCCGGTGCGGCCGGTGGCTCAGAAGCCGCCGGTCTGCTCGTCCCGGCGGCGCTGCCAGCGCTGCTCCACCCGGTCCATCACCCCGGCCTTGCGGCGCGGTGCCGCGGCCGGGCGGGGACCGGAGGCCTGGCCCGCGGGGCCGCGCCGCCAGCCGGTCACGGCGAAGACGGCGCACCCCAGCATCACCAGGAACCCGACCACGCTCACCCAGATCTGGTCCGGGACGACCATGCCGCCCATCAGCAGGGCGATACCCACCACGAAGCCGCCGACAGCCAGGTAGACCCGCCGACGGGTGTAGGTACGCAGCCCGGTTCCCTCGAGCGCCGTCGCGAATTTGGGATCTTCGGCATACAGCGCTCGCTCCATCTGGTCGAGCAGTCGCTGCTCGTGCTCCGAGAGCGGCACGGAGTCCTCCTACTCGTCGGTCGCCGGTGCGACCGGTCCGCCGCCCCGGTCGGGGAGGCAAAGTCCAATCAGCCTTCAGAACACGCGGTCGGACGCCTGTACGGGGGCCCAGGCCCGTGTCGTCCATATGCCCCATGCATCCGGCTGTCATGCTTTCCGGCTTTACCCAGATCATACGGTCCACGAGCCCGTTGCGGGGTGGTCGGCCACGCGTGGGCCGGGGCCGCCCCGGGCGGTCCCGGCCGCACAGTGCTCAACGCCGCCGGGGCCGGACAAGTGCCCGAGCGGGTGGAATCGGCCGGGACCTGGGGAGCTTAGGCGAAGACCGTGCGGAGACCGGCCGGAGAACCCCGGGAGAAGGCGAGGTCAGGCCAGGGTGGCCAGCAGGTGGAGCTGGGTCGCCACGGCGTGGAAGGCCGGCTGCTCGGCGGCGGCCTGCTCCAGCTTGAGCAGCGCCTCCAGCGCGCCCGGCTCGGCGTCCACCAGTACACCGGGCACCAGGTCGGCGAAGACCCGGACACCGTGCACCGAGTCCACCCGCAGGCCGGCGCCGGCGGCCAGCCGGTCGAGCTCCTCGCCGGTGAACCGGCGCGGCATCGGGTCGCTCGCGCCCCAGCGCCCGTCGGAGGCCGCCAGGACGGTGCGGGCGTCGTTGAAGTGGCCCCCGAGCGCGCGGGCCAGCACCGCGCCGTTGCGGTTGGCGGCCAGCAGGCTGACGAAGCCGCCGCGGCGCAGGGTGCCGGCCAGGCTGCCGAGCGCCTCGGCCGGGTCGTCCACGACCTCCAGCACGCCGTGGCAGAGCACCGCGTCGACGGTGCCGGGGGCGACCAGCTCGGGCAGCGTCTGGGTGTCGCCCTGGACGGCACGGACCAGGGCGGTGACGCCGGCCTCGGCGGCCCGGCGCTCCAGCGCGAACAGCGCGTCGGGGCTCGGGTCGACCACGGTCACCCGGTGGCCGAGCCGGGCGACCGGCACCGCGAAGTTGCCGGTGCCGCCGCCGGTGTCGACCACGTCGAGCACGGGCTGGTCCAGCTCGGCCGCCCGCTTCTCCAGGGCTGCCCGCACCACCTCCCACACCACGGCGGTACGCAGGGCGCTGCGGGGACGCGTCGGGTACAAGGTCGGGCTCCTTGGCACGTGCAGATCGATCAGGATGCCTCCACCTTAGACCGGGCCGGGGGCCGGGCCGCGCCGCTGGTCACCGCCGGGACGCCGGGTCGTGGCCGTCGTCCCGGCCCTCGTCCAGCGGCAGCCGCGGGGCGGGCGGCGCCGGACGCAGGCCGAGCAGCCGTTCGACCAGGCGCAGGAAGAGCGCGGAGTTGCGGATCAGGTCGTCGGCGTCGCGGGCCGAGGCGGCGCCCCTGATCCCGGCCTCGGCGGCGGCCCGGCGACGGGCACCGGCCGCGAAGTACACCGCCCACTCGGCGAGCTCCGGGGCGATCTCGGGCAGCACCTCCCAGGCACTGCGGATGGCCTGGCGGCGCCGGGGGCTCTTCTCCGGCCGGCCCCGGACCGCGAGCACCGCCGCGACGGTGCGCAGCGCGGCGAGGTGGGCGGCGGCGTAGCGCTCCAGCGGGTCCTCCCGGAGGCGGGCCCCGGCCAGGGTGCGGTGCGCGTCGGCGAGCAGGTCGAGTGCGGCGGGCGGAGCGGCGATCCGGCGCACCACGGGGTGGACGTCCCCGGTGGCGGGGCGGGGCGCGTCCGGGTCGTGGGCGGCGCGGTGGAGGCGGGTGGTGACGGGCTCAGGACGGCTGATGGTCATGGTCTCCCCCGGTCCGAGGCAGCGTACGGACCGGGTGGTCCGTGCTCCTCCATCGTGACCGGCACCACTGACAACGGGGCCGTGCGCCGGCCGCGCGGGCCGGTTCCGGCCGGGGACACGCGTGCGGGCGGCGGCCCGCCGACCGGCTCCGCCGGCCCCGCGCCCCACCGCCCCGCGCCCCTGCCGAAGCGCCGTCCCCCACGGTCGGCGCTTCGGATCCCCCTCCGGGTCGCCGGTCCCCCCTGACCGCGCTCCGCCGCCCCGTGTCGGCGGTGCGCGGCCTGCGACCGGCTCCGGTGCGGACCCACCGCTGACGTCCGCGGCCCCCGTGCCCGCTGGACGGCACCTGTCCGCCGCCCCGGGGCGCGGCGCCCGACGCGCCGCTGTCCCGGTGCCACTACTTTCCCGTCTCCGCAGGTCGGAGGCCATCCGTTGAGCTACTCAACCGGGAATCTGAGTATCCGTACTCAGTTCCGCCCGGGCGGGAACCGACGGCCGCCCGGCCGGCGTCCCGGTACGGTACGGCGAGCCGGGCGGATCCCGGCGGGTGCCACGAGGAGGAACGGATGACGATCGTTCCGCTGATCTTCACCAGCGGACTGGCGAGCGGGATCAACGCGTACGCGGTGGTGCTGCTGCTCGGACTGCTGGGCCGGTTCGCCGGGGCCGAGTCGGTGCCGGCCGCGCTGGAGCGGACCGATGTGCTGATCGCCGCCGGGGTGCTGTTCCTGCTGGAGGCGGTGGCCGACAAGATCCCCTACGTGGACAGCCTGTGGGACGCCGTCCACACCGTGATCCGCCCGATCGCGGGCGCCACCGTGGGCGCGCTGCTGGCGAGTGCCGACCCGGGCTCGCTGGGCGAGGTCGCGGCAGGGGCGATGGGCGGGACCACCGCCCTGCTCAGCCATCTGGTGAAGGCCTCGCTGCGGATGGCGGTCAACACCTCGCCCGAACCGGCCAGCAACATCGTGGTGAGCCTGGCCGAGGACGTCTCGGTCGCCGGCCTGGTCACACTGGCGATCTTCCATCCGTGGGCGGCCGCCTCGGTCGCCGCCGTCCTGCTGGCCGTCGGCCTGCTGCTGGTCCGGTTCGCGATCAGCCGGATCCGTGGCTTCCGGGACCGCCGCCGCGAGCGCCGGGCCGCCCGGGCCGCGGGCGTCCGGCCGGCGCGGGGGGTGCCCGTACCCCGGCCGTAGGATGCGGTGCATGGCACGGATCGTCATCATCGGCGCAGGAATGAGCGGGCTCGCGACGGCCTCCCGGCTGGCGACCCTCGGCCACCGGGTGACGGTCTGCGAGGCGAGCGGGACGTACGGCGGCATGGTCGGCCGGTACGAGCGCGACGGCTTCGCCTTCGACACCGGGCCCGGACTGCTCACCCTGCCGGCCGTCTACCGCGACCTCGCGCTGAAGACCGGGCGGGAGCCGCTGGAGGAGCTGGTCGAGCTGGCCCCGGTGGACCCGGAGAGCCGGCACCTGTTCCCCGACGGCACCGACCTGCTGCTGCCCAACGCCTCCCGCGGCGGCGTGATCCAGGCCCTGGACGCGGCGTTCGGCGCCGGCTCGGGCGCCCGCTGGGCGGAGGTGACCAACCGCGGCCGCACGGTCTGGGAGGCCACCCGCCGCCCACTGCTGGAGGAACCGCTGCCGGCCGACCCCACGCCGCTGCACACCGACCCGTACCCGGCGCCGCCCCGCAAGGGCCTGACCCGGCTGTTCCGCCCCCGGCCCTGGACGCTCGCCGATGTGGCCGCCCACGAACTGGGCGGCCACCCGGGGCTGACCGCCCTGCTGGCGGAGTACGCGCTGCGCTTCGGCCTCCACCTGGGCACGGCCCCGGCGAGCGCCACCGTGCTCCCCTACATGGAGCAGTCCTTCGGCGTCTGGTACGTCAAGGGCGGCATCCGGGCGCTGGCCGACGCGGTGTACCGGCGCTGTGAGCAGCGCAAGGTGGGGTTCCGCTTCGACACCGAGGTCACCTCGGTGGTCATCGAGGACGGGCGCGCCCGCGGGGTCGACACCGCGGCCGGCCGGATCGACGCCGATCTGGTGATCTCCTCGATGGACGCCCGGGCGCTGTTCGGCCGCGGCATCGCCACCTGCCCGGGTGGCGGCGACCCGGCGCCGCGGAGCGACCACGAGGCGCCGAACGGGCGGTTCACCGTGCTGCTAGCGCTGCGCGGGGCGCGGCCGGCGGCGGCCGCACACCGCACGGTGGTCCATGCCGCCGACCCCGGCGCCGAGTGGACCGCCCTGACGCTCGGCACCGGCCTCTGCGAGCGCCCGACGGTGCAGGTCCTGCGGCCCGACGATCCGTCGCTGCGGCCGGACGCCGGCCACGAGAGCGTGGTGCTCACCGCGACCGTCCCGGCGCAGGGCGACGTCGACTGGACGGAGCCCGGCCTGGCCGACCGCTACGCCGACCGGCTGCTGGAGCACGTCGACGGGGCGGGCCTGGACCTGCGCGGGCGCGTCCTGTGGCGGGTGGTGCGCACACCCGAGGACACCCGCCGGGAGACCGGTGCCCCCATGGGCGCCGTCCCCCGTCCCGCCCTGGCCGGGCACGGCGGGCACTGGCTCCAGAGCGCCAACGAGTCCCCCGTCCCCGGCCTCTACCTGGTCGGCGGCGCCGCGCACCCCGGCGGCGGGCTGGCCCGGGTCGGCATGTCGGCCTGCGTCGCGGCCAACCTGGTCGGCCCGGCCTGAGCGGTCGGCCGCGCTACCGGTCCCGCCGACTTCCCGCGTCCGTCCGGCCTGAGCGGTCGGCCGCGCGGGACGTCGGTCCCGCCGACCTCTCGTGCGGCGGCCCGCGTCCATCGCTCCGGAAGGGACGGGCGGGGAGTGACCGCCCCGGGCTCAGCCCTGCTGCTGCCAGGTGGGCTGCTGCTGGTAGCCGTAGTCGTAGCCGGGCTGCTGCGGGATCCCGTGCTCGGCGTGCTGGGGCTGCTGGCCTTGCTGCTGGTCGAACTGCTGCTGGGGCTGCTGCCACTGCTGCTGAGCCTGCTGGCCCTGCTGGTCGTAGCCGTACTGGTCCGGCTGCTGCTGGTAGCCGCCGTACGCGTCGACCTGCTGCTGGTACCCGGCGTACGGGTCCGGCTGCTGCTGGTAGCCGCCGTAGCCCTGGTCGTAGGCGAAGGCCGGCTGTTGCTGGGTCTGCCACTGCTGCTGGGTGTTCGCGTCCCAGCCGGGCTGCTGCCGCGGGGTGTCGTAGCCGGCCTGGTAGGCCTCGGCGTACTGGTCGGGCTGGGCCTGCGCGACGGGCTGCTGCTGCTCGTAGTAGCCGGGGGCGTAGACGCCGTCCGCGGCGAGCTCCTGCATCTCGAAGGCGGCGGTCTGCTCGACGGCCGGGACGTCCTCGGCCACCACGACCGGTGCCGGGCTCTCCTCGACCGCGCTGACCGTGCCGATCCGGTCGGCCGCCACGACGGTGGCCACCGCCGCGCCACCGGTCAGCGCACCCAGCAGCGGCACCTTCGCCAGCGGGCCGGGCAGGCCGCCGTCGGCCCGGCGCAGCGACCATCCGGCCGCGTAGCCGCGCTTCACGGAGAGGGTGACGAGGGTCTGGCCGACCGCGAACAGCGCGGCGCCCGCGCCGATCACCACGACCGAGCCGGCCGCCATCCCGGCGGCCACCCCGAGGAAGCCCGCCAGGGCGAGGGCGCGCCAGTGCACCGGGGCGCGGTTCTGCAGCAGCAGCTCGGCCAGCAACCACAGCGCCACCGCCGCCAACGCGGCGTACAGCAGCAGGTATCCGATGCCCATCCGCCCGCATACCTCCAGCAGTCGCGTGCCCGCGCGCGCCGCGCGTGTGCGGCGACTGTACCGGTTGAACGTCCCGGGTACCGCATCGCGTTCCCGGGCCGCCCGAAGGCCGGGCGGCCCGGGAACAGCGGCTGATCAGCGCTGGTGCAGGCCGAGGTTCTGGTAGATCTCCAGCGTCGCGGTCGAGTGGTTGAGCGTGATGAAGTGCAGCCCGGGGGCACCCTCCGCCAGCAGTCGCTCGGACATCGCGGTGGCGTGCTCCATGCCGATCGCGCGCAGCGCCGCCGGGTCGTCGATCGCGGCCCGCAGCCGCCGCTCCAGGTCGGCCGGGAAGGCCGACCCGCTGAGCTGCGGGAAGCGCTCCAGCTGCTTGGCGTTGGTGACCGGCATGATCTCCGGGATGATCGGCGCCTCGCAGCCGGCGGCCGCGACCCGGTCGCGCAGCCGCAGGTAGTCGTCGACCTCGAAGAACATCTGGGTGATCGCGTAGTCGGCCCCGGAGCGGATCTTCGCCACGAAGTGCCGGATGTCCTCGTCCCAGTCGGTCGAACGCGGGTGCATGTTCGGCGAGGCGGCGACGCCGACGCAGAAGTCGCCGATCCCCTTGATCAGCTCCACCAGCTCGTAGGCGTAGGTGACACCGTCCGGGTGGCTGACCCACTCGCCGGTCGGGTCGCCGGGCGGGTCGCCGCGCACGGCGAGGACGTTGCGGACGCCCTGGTCGGCGTACTGGCCGATGATGTTGCGCAGCTCGGCGACCGAGTGGTCGACCGCGGTCAGGTGGGCCACCGGGGTCAGGGTGGTCTCGGTGGCGATCCGGCCGACGATGTTGACCGTCCGCTCGCGCGAGGAGCCGCCGGCTCCGTACGTCATGCAGACGAAGTTGGGGTCGAGCGGTTCGAGACGGCGGATGGCGTCCCAGAGACGATGCTCACCGACCTCGGTCCGCGGGGGCATGAACTCGAAGGAGAAGGACCGCTTGCCGGCCGCCAGCAGCTCGCGGACCGTCGACGCGCGGTCTGTTCTGGTGGTAGCGATGCCGAGTGCCATGCTGGCAGGTTAACCGTCGGCCGAAGGGCACGGACAACTCGGTTCCAGCTATTGAGACAATCGACGGACAGCGTTCCGCTTACCGCCCGAGGGGTGCCGGGGGCGCGTCCGTACAGCTGTTCGCGTCCGCCCGGCTACGCTTGCCGCACCCCCAGCGAAACCTCCGGAGCCTCATCGTGACCTCGTCCAGCAACCGGCCGGCCAACCCGATTGACGTGGAGGACGTGCGCGAGCGCGTCAACGCCGCCCTCGCGGGGTTCATGGACGGCCAGTCGGCCCTGCTCGGGAAGATCTCCCCGCAGCTGGCGCCCGCCGTCGAGGCCCTGCGCGACTTCCTGCTGGACGGTGGCAAGCGGCTGCGCCCGGCGTTCTGCTACTGGGGCTGGCGCGGCGCCGGCGGCAGTGGCCGCGGCGAGGGCATCGCGCACGCCGCGGCCGCCCTGGAGCTGCTGCAGGCCAGCGCGCTGGTCCACGACGACCTGATGGACCGCAGCGACACCCGGCGCGGTCTACCCTCCGTCCACCGCCGCTTCGAGGCGCTGCACCGCGCGAGCGGCTGGCGCGGCGACCGCGAGCAGTTCGGCGCCTCGGCGGCGGTGCTACTCGGTGACCTGCTGCTGATCTGGTGCGACGAGCTGTTCCTGCGCTCGGGACTGGAGCCAGCCGCCGTACTGGCCGCCAAGCCGGCGTTCGACCTGATGCGCACCGAGGTCATGGTCGGCCAGTACCTGGACGTCCTGGAGCCGGTCGCCGGCGACTCCACCGACGAGGGCGCGCTGGACCGGGCGCAGACCGTGCTGCACTACAAGTCGGCCAAGTACACGATCGAGCGCCCGTTGCAGGTCGGCGCGCTGCTGGCGGGCGCCGGTGCGGAGCTGGTCGAGGCGTACGGGGCGTTCGGGCTGCCGCTGGGCGAGGCGTTCCAACTGCGGGACGACCTGCTCGGCGTCTTCGGGGACCCGGCGGTCACCGGCAAGCCCGCCGGGGACGACCTGCGCGAGGGCAAGCGGACGCTGCTGGTCGCGCACGCGATGCGGGGGCTGCCCCCCGCCGACGCCCGGCACCTGGACGAACGGCTCGGCGCACCGGACCTCGCCCCCGAGGAGGTGGCCCGGCTGCGCGAGCTGGTCGGGCGCAGCGGCGCGCCCGAGCGGGTGGAGCGGCGGATCGAGGAGCTGATGCGGCAGTCACTGGCCGCGCTGGCGGCGGCGCCGCTGGCGGACGAACGGGCCCGCGAGGTGCTGCTGGCGCTGGCCGAGGCCGCCACCGTCCGCAAGTACTGATCCAGCTGTCCGAAAACGTGCGGACCGGGGAGTACCGAGGACGGCGGCGGCCGTCGGGTCAGAGCGCGCGCAACCGCCGGGCGAAGGCGGCGGCCGCCGCCTCCGGGTCGTCCGCGGCCGTGATGGCGCGCACCACCACGACCCGGCTCGCACCGGCCGCCAGCACCTCGTCCAGGTTGTCGAGGTCGATGCCGCCGATGGCGAACCACGGCCGGTCGGTGGTCCGGCCCGCCGCGTAGGAGACCAGGCCGAGGCCGGGCGCGTGGCGGCCCGGCTTGGTCGGGGTCGGCCAGACCGGGCCGGTGCAGAAGTAGTCCACGCCGGGCTCGGCGACCGCCGCGTCCACCTCGGACTCGGCGTGGCAGGAGCGGCCGATCAGCACGTCCTCGCCGAGGATCGCCCGGGCGGCCGGTACCGGCAGGTCGTCCTGCCCGAGGTGCAGCACGTCCGGCCGGGCCGCGTGCGCGACGTCGGCGCGGTCGTTGACGGCGAGCAGCTTCCCGTGGCGGCGGCAGGCGTCGGCGAAGACCTCCAGGGCCGCCAGCTCCTGCTTGGCCTCCAGGCCCTTGTCGCGGAGCTGGACGATGTCCACCCCGCCGGCCAGCGCCGCGTCCAGGAACTCCGCGAGGTCGCCCCGCTCACGGCGGGCGTCGGTGCAGAGGTAGAGCCGGGCGTCGGCGAGCCGCCGGCGCGGTGTGTCCGCCGCCATCAGATCAGCATCGCCTGGGCACGGCGCTTCACCTCGGTGCCGCGGTTCTCCTGCAGCGCCTGGATCGGGCTGCCGGGCAGCGACGGGTCCTCGGTGAAGAGCCACTCCAGGATCTCCACGTCGTTGTACCCGCAGTCGCGCAGCAGCGTCAGCGTGCCGGACAGGTGCTTCACCAGCCCCGGGCCGTCGATGAACGCGGCCGGCACCTGGAGCGACTTGTTCGGACCCCGCCGGACGGCGATCAGCCCGCCGTTCTTGACCAGGTCGCGCACCTCGGTGACCCGGACCCCCCACTGCTCCGAGATGTCGGGCAGGTACATCCACTCGGTGACCAGGGACTCAATCTTGCTTTCGATCTCACTCACGTCACCAGACTGCCACCTCCACGGCCCGCCGCGCACCAGGCGTCCGTCCGCGCTACCCCGCGACGGCCGACTTCAGTGCCACCGCCGGGTCCGCCGCCCGGACCGGATCGAGCACCACGGCGTGTTCGACCAGCCGGCGGCCCTGGGTGAGATCGCGCGGGCGGTCCACCGTCAGCAGCGCCCGCAGCACGCCGTCGCGCAGCCACAGCACCGCCCAGGACGGGTCCTGCGGGGAGCCGCGCAGGACCACCTCGTCGCCCTCGCCGTGCCGCCCGGCGTACTGCACCGTCCGACCGAACTGCTCCGACCAGAAGTACGGCACCGGGTCGTACGGCAGGTCCGCGCCGAGGACGGCGGCGGCCGCCGCCCCGCCGGAGCGCAGCGCGTGGTCCCAGTGCTGGACGGTCAACCGGGCCCCGGACCGGACCGACGGGTAGCTCACGCAGTCGCCGGCCGCGTAGACGCCGGGCAGCGTGGTCCGCAGCCGCTCGTCCACCAGGACGGCGCCGGCCTCGTCCAGCGCGACGCCGGAGCCGGCCAGCCAGCCGGTGGCCGGGCGGGCCCCGATGCCGACCACGACCTCGTCGGCGGGCAGGTGGGAGCCGTCCGCCAGCAGCACCGCACCGGCCTCGACCGCCGCGACGCCCACCCCGCAGCGCAGTTCCACGCCGGCCTCCGCGTACCAGGCCGCCATCGCGTGGCCGACCCCGGCGGGCAGCACGCCGGGGACGGGCGCCGGGCCGGCCTCCACGACGGTGACCTCGCACCCGGCGGCCCGGGCGGCGGTGGCCACCTCGGCACCGATCCAGCCGGCGCCCACCAGCACCAGGCGCAGGCCCGGGCGGAGCAGGGCGCGCAGCGCCAGCGCGTCGTCCAGGGTGTGCAGCAGGTGGGCCCGCTCGGCACCGGGCAGGGCGCGCGGGGTCGCGCCGGTGGCGATCACCAGCGAGTCGTAGGGCAGGTCGCCGCCGTCGGTGCGCAGCACGCCGGGGGTGAGCCCGGTGGCGCGGCGGCCGGTGAGCAGCTCGACGCCCAGCCGCGCGAAGTCGAGGTCGAGCGGGGTGGCGTCGGCCTTGCCGAGCAGCACCTCCTTGGAGAGCGGCGGCCGGTCGTACGGCGGGTGCGGCTCCTCGCCGACCAGGACGATCCGCCCCCGCCACCCGCCCTGCCGCAGGCCGGCGGCGCAGTGCGCCCCGGCCAGCCCCGCCCCGACCACGACCGCCCGGTCCGTCCCGCTCAGCTCTGCCACGCCCGTCACTGTACTGGCGCCCGGCGGGGCGCCGGAGGGCCGTCCGCCACCCCGCCGCCGACCCCGCCGGCCACCGCGCTGTCCACCCCTCGTACGCGCCTTCAGTGGCGGTGACCCCCGGAGTTATGGTGGGGGCACCATCACGGGAGCCCGGCGGACCGGGCTGAGAGGCGGGCTGACACGGCCTGCGACCGTCCGAACCTGATCCGGGTCATACCGGCGAAGGGAGAGCAGCGACTTTGACACGCTTGGCAGCAGGAACCCACGCCGACGTGCTGGTCGTCGGCGGCGGCGTCATCGGCCTCGCCGTCGCCTGGCGGGCGGCCCGGCTGGGGCTGCGGGACATCGCGGTGGTCGACCCGGACCCGGGCGGCGGCGCGGCCCGGGTCGCGGCCGGCATGCTCGCTCCCGTGACCGAACTCCAGTACGGCGAGGAGCCGTTGCTGCGCCTCGGGATGGCCTCCAACGAGCGCTACGCGGCCTTCGCCGCCGAGCTCACCGAGGCCTCCGGCGGCCGGGACACCGGCTACCGCCGCTGCGGCACCCTGGCCGTCGCCCTCGACTCCGACGACCGCGAGGAGCTGCGCGAGCTGCACTCCTTCCACCAGCGGCTCGGCCTCGACTCGCGGTGGCTGACCGGCCGGGAGGCCCGCAAGCTGGAGCCGATGCTCGCCCCGGCCGTGCGCGGCGGCCTGCACGTCACCGAGGACCACCAGGTGGACGGCCGCCGGCTGGCCGGGGCCCTGGTCCTCGCCTGCGAGCGGGCGGGCGTCCGGCTGCACCGCGCCGAGGCCACCGAGCTGCTGGTCGAGGACGGCCGGGCCGTCGGCGTCCGGCTGGGCGACGCGCGGACCCTGACCGCCGACCGGACCGTGCTCGCGGCCGGCTCCCGCAGCCATCTGCTGCCGGGCCTGCCCGCGGGGGTGCTGCCGGCGATCCGCCCGGTGAAGGGCCAGATCCTGCGGCTGCGGATCCCCCCGGCCTACCGCCCGTTCCTCTCCCGCAACGTCCGCGCGGTGGTGCGCGGCCGGCACCTCTACCTGGTGCCGAGGGAGAACGGCGAGCTGGTGATCGGCGCGACCAGCGAGGAGCAGGGCTACGACACCACCGTCACCGCCGGCGGGGTGTACGAGCTGCTGCGCGACGCCCACGAGGTGGTCCCCGGCATCACCGAGCTGCCGCTGGTGGAGACCTCCGCCGGGCTGCGCCCGGGCTCGCCGGACAACGCGCCGCTGCTCGGGCCGACCGCCCTGCCCGGGCTGGTCGCCGCCACCGGCCACTACCGCAACGGCGTCCTGCTCACCCCGGTGACGGCCGACCTGGTCGCCGAGTACCTGGCCACCGGCCGCACGCCCGAGCTCGCCGAGCCGTTCTCCCCCACCCGTTTCACCACGAAGGTCCCCGCATGAGCGAGATCGAACTCACCGTCAACGGCGCACCCCGACGGGTACCCGCCGCCACCACCCTGGCCGAGGTGGTGACCACCCTCAGCCGGGCCAACTCCGGCGTCGCCGCGGCGCTCAACGAGGCCGTGGTGCCGCGCGGTTCCTGGTCCCTGACGCGGCTGGCCGCGGGCGACCGGGTCGAGATCCTCACCGCCGTCCAGGGAGGCTGACCATGGCCGACGACGTGTTCACCATCGCCGGGACGACCTTCGGCTCGCGCCTGATCATGGGCACCGGCGGCGCCCCCAGCCTGGAGGTCCTGGAGCAGGCGCTGCGGGTCTCCGGCACCGAGCTGACCACCGTGGCGATGCGCCGGGTCGACGCCACCACCCAGGGTTCCGTGCTGGACGTGCTGACCCGCAACGGCATCCGCGTGCTGCCCAACACGGCCGGCTGCTACACCGCCGGCGAGGCCGTGCTGACGGCCCGGCTGGCCCGCGAGGCGCTCGGCACCGACTGGGTGAAGCTGGAGGTCATCGCCGACGAGCGGACCCTGCTGCCCGACCCGATCGAGCTGCTGGACGCGGCCGAGACGCTGGTCGACGACGGCTTCACCGTCCTCCCCTACACCAACGACGACCCGGTGCTGGCCCGGAAGCTGGAGGACGTCGGCTGTGCGGCGATCATGCCGCTGGGCTCACCGATCGGCTCCGGCCTGGGCATCCGCAATCCGCACAACTTCCAGCTGATCGTGGAGAGCGCGACCGTCCCGGTGATCCTGGACGCGGGCGCCGGCACCGCCTCGGACGTGGCCCTGGCGATGGAGCTGGGCTGCGCCGCGGTGATGCTGGCCTCGGCGGTGACCCGGGCCCAGGAGCCGGTGCTGATGGCCGACGCGATGCGGCACGCCGTCGAGGCCGGCCGGCTCGCGCACCGGGCCGGCCGGATCCCGCGCCGCTTCCACGCCGAGGCCTCCTCGGCGATGGCCGGGCGGGCCGACCTGGACACCCGGGAACGCCCGGCGTTCTGAGCCGGCGGTGCCCCGGCGGTGTCACAGGCCGGGCACAGAGCGCCCCGGGAGCGGCGTCTCCCGGGGCCCGCGCCGGCCCGGGGCCCTAGACTCGCCAGGTGGACATGGCACTGCACGACCCGCTGATCGGTACTCTGCTCGACGGCCGGTACCGGGTCGAGGAGCGCATCGCGGCCGGCGGGATGTCCACCGTCTACCGGGGCACCGACACCCGGCTCGACCGGGTCGTGGCGGTCAAGGTGATGCACCCCTCGCTCGCCGGCGACCAGGACTTCACCGGCCGGTTCATCCGCGAGGCCAAGGCGGTGGCGCGGCTCGCGCACCCCAATGTGGTCAACGTGTTCGACCAGGGCGCCGACGGCGCCACCGTGTTCCTCGCGATGGAGTACGTGCCCGGCCGGACCTTGCGCGACCTGCTCCGCGACCGGGGCGCCCTGTCCATCCGGGCCGGCCTGGACATCCTGGAGCCGGTGCTCGCCGCGCTCGGCGCCGCCCACCGGGCCGGCCTGGTGCACCGCGACGTCAAGCCGGAGAACGTGCTGATCACCGACGGCGGCCTGGTCAAGGTCGCGGACTTCGGCCTGGTCCGGGTGCTGGACGCCGGCGACGGCGCGGCGAGCTCCGGCACCGCGACCACCGGCACCGTCCTCGGGACCGTCTCCTACCTGGCCCCCGAACAGATCCGTCCCGGCGCCGCGACGGACCGGCGGGTGGACGTCTACGCGGCCGGCATCCTGTTGTACGAGATGCTCACCGGCCACCGCCCGCACACCGGCGAGAACCCGGTCCAGGTCATGTACCGCCATCTGCACGAGGACGTCCCGGCGCCGTCGCTGACCGTGCCGAGCGTCGTCCCCGAGCTGGACGCGATAGTGGCCGGGGCCTGCGCGCGCGACCCGCGGGCCCGCCCGTACGACGCGGTCGAGCTGCTGGCCGCCCTCCAGCGGGTCCGCCGTGCGCTCACCCCGGCCCAGCTGGACGCCGAGCCGCCGGCCTCCACCCGGACCAGCCCGCGGTACCCGACCAGCGAGCCGACCTCGGTGATCCGGCCGGCCGTCGCGGTGCCCCCGGTCGAGCGCACCAGCGTGCTGGACGTCCCGCCGGAGGTGATGGACCAGCTGCTCACCGAACCGCGCCCGTACGACGAGCCGCCGCCGGCGCGCGCCCGGAGAGCGCGCCGGGCGCGCCGCCTCCCGCGCAAGCCACTGATCTGGACGAGCGTCCTGGCGGCCCTGGTCCTGCTGGTCGGCGGCACCACCTACGCGCTCTCCGGCGCGCTGTACGCGACGGTGCCCGGCGTGATCGGCAAGGACCGCGCCGAGGCGCAGCGGGTCCTGGACGGCGCGGGGATGCACGGGCGGTTCACCGAGGTGTACAGCGAGAGCGTCCCGGCCGGGCAGGTCATCTCCACCGACCCCGGGGTCGGCGCCCGGGCCCGCAAGAGCGACACGGTCGCCGTCACCGTCTCCCGGGGGCCGAAGCGGATCGCCGTGCCCGACCTGGTGGGCCGGCCGGCCGAGCAGGCCGGCGCCGCGCTGGCCGGGGCGCAGCTCGCCCGCGGCGGCGTCACCGAGACGTACCACGACACCGTGCCGGAGGGCTCGGTGATCAGCAGCTCGCCGGTGGCCGGGCAGCAGGTGGCGGAGAACACCCCGGTCTCGCTGGTGGTCAGCAAGGGCATGGTGCCCGTCCCGGACGTCACCGGGATGTCCAAGGACGACGCGGCGAAGACGCTGCAGGCCGCCGGTTTCGCGATGCAGAGCAGTGGCGTCAACCTGTTCGGCACCGGCAAGGTCTCCAGTCAGTCCCCCGCGGCGGGCGAGCGCCGCCCGCAGCGCTCCGTGGTGACGGTCAACTTCCCCTTCCTCTAAGGATTTTGCCCAGACTTGGGGTCACCCGGCGTAGCGTGGAACCAGGCCTGCCCGGCCCCGCCTGCCACGGCCAGGAGGGCTGCGGCGCCGGGATCTCCGGACGGGGCTGCGCGGCGGCCGGTACCCGAGGATGTGGTCGTGATGGGCGGACCAGCCGTCGACGGCTTGAGGGAGCGTGTCCGGGGCGCGGTGATCACCCCCGCGGACGAGGGCTACGAGCAGGCCCGCCGGGTCTACAACGGCATGGTGGACCGCCGGCCGGCGGCGGTCGTCCGGGTGGCCAACACCGGGGACGTGATGGCCGCCGTCGACTTCGCCCGGGAGAACGCGCTGGAGCTCGCGGTGCGCGGCGGCGCCCACAGCGCGCCCGGCTACGGCACCTGCGACGACGGCCTGGTGATCGACTTCGCCGACCGGCGCGGTGTCCGGATCGACCCGGTGGGCCGGACGGCCCGCTGCGAGGGCGGCGTCACCTGGGGCGACCTCAACGACGCCGGGTACGCCTTCGGACTCGGGGTGACCGGCGGGATCATCTCCACCACCGGCATCGCCGGGCTGACCCTCAACGGCGGCTTCGGCCACCTCGCCCGGGGACTCGGACTGAGCTGCGACAACCTGCTCTCGGCCGACGTGGTCACCGCGGACGGGACGTTCCGGACGGTGAGCGCGGAGCAGGAGCCGGACCTCTTCTGGGCGCTGCGCGGCGGCGGCGGCAACTTCGGCGTGGTGACGTCCTTCGAGTACCGGCTGAGCCCGGTCAAGGACGTGGTCGCGGGCCCCTTCGTCTACGAGCTGGAGCACGCGGCCGAGGTGCTGAGGTTCTACCGCGAGTACGTCCGGGAGGCCCCCGAACAGCTGGGCCTCTTCCCCGGGTTCCACCTCGCGCCGCCGCTGCCGTTCATCCCGGAGGACCGGGTCGGCGACCCGTTCATCCTGCTGGTGCCGTGCTGGTCCGGGCCGCCGGAGCGGGCCGAGGAGGTGCTGGCCCCGCTGCGGGACGCCGCGCCGGTGGTCGCCGAGGGGGTCGGCCCGGTGCCGTACCCGGCGTTCGGCGCCGCCTTCGACCCGCTGCTGCCGCCCGGTCTCCAGCAGTACTGGAAGGGCGTCTTCGCGAGCGAGCTGACGGACGGGGCGATCGCCGCGCACACCGAGCACGGCCCGCTGGTGCCGACCGTCCACTCGGCGGTCCACATCTACCCGATCAACGGCGCCTGCCACCGGGTGCCGGCCGCCGCGACGGCCTTCGCGCACCGGGAGGCGACCTTCGCCACCGTGATGGTCGGGGTCTGGCCGGACCCGGCCGACGACGCGGCGAACACGGCGTGGGTGCGCGACTACTACGCCGCGCTCGCCCCGCACTCCGACGAGGGCGGCTACATCGGCTTCATGGACCACGACGACCAGCACCGGATCGAGGCCAACTACCGGGGCAACTACGCCCGTCTGGCGGAGCTGAAACAGCGGTACGACCCGGGCAACCTGTTCCATCTGAACCAGAACATCCGGCCCTGACCCGCCCGTCCCGGCTACCGCAGCGGGCCGTCGCCCGGCTCCTCCTGGTAGGAGAAGCGCTGCTCGCTCCACGGGTCGGCCAGGTTGTGGTAGCCGCGTTCCTCCCAGAAGCCGCGCCGGTCCGCCCGCATGTACTCGACCGCCCGCACCCACTTGGGCCCCTTCCAGGCGTAGAGGTGCGGGACGACCAGGCGGACGGGGAAGCCGTGCTCGGCGGTGAGCGGCTCGCCGTTGCGGTGGGTGGCGAAGAGCGTCGCCGGGTCGGCGAAGTCGGCCAGCCGCAGGTTGGCGCTGTAGCCGTACTCGGCCCAGACCATCACATGGGTGACACCGGGCGCCGGAGGCACCCGCTCCAGCACGACGGAGGCCGACACGCCGGTCCACTCGCTGCCGAGGATCGAGAACTTGGTCACGCAGTGGAAGTCGGCGCGGACGGTCGCCCGGGGCAGGGTGTTGAAACCGGCGAAGTCCCACCGGTGCTTCTCCGCCGAGGCGGTGGCACCGAACACCTGGAAGTCCCAGGTCAGCGGCTTGAAGCGGGGCACGGGCCCGTAGTGCAGGGCGGGCCAGCCGCGTTGCGTCCGCTGGCCCGGAGGGAGCCTCGGGTCAGACGGCGGAGGTGGTTCTTGTTCGGACTGACCCATGGCTCCATGGTGACAGACGGCGGACAAGGCCCGACGCGCGCCCCTTTCGGGCATCGCGCGCCCCGCCCGTACGGCCCATTGAGTGACCAAATCGGATATTCCGACACATGTCCTAGTGAGTGTGAACTTACTGGAATTCCTCCCCGACGCGGTGCCAGGATGCGTGCAGCCGGAGGGTACGGCCGTGATTCCCGGACGCGAAGCAGGAAGGCACCGCCATGAAGGGCGACGCAGAGGTCATCGAATTCCTCAACGAGCAGCTCACCGCCGAGCTGACCGCCATCAACCAGTACTTCCTGCACGCGAAGATGCAGGAGAACTTCGGCTGGACGAAGCTCGCCAAGTACACCCGGCACGAGTCCTTCGACGAGATGAAGCACGCCGAGACGCTCACCGACCGGATCCTCTTCCTGGACGGGCTGCCCAACTACCAGCGGCTCTTCCACGTCCGGATCGGCCAGACCGTCAAGGAGATGTTCGAGGCCGACCGGCAGGTCGAGGTCGAGGCGATCGACCGGCTGAAGCGCGGGATCGTGGTGATGCGGGCCAAGAACGACGTCACCTCGGCGAACATCTTCGAGGACATCCTGGCCGACGAGGAGCACCACATCGACTACCTCGACACCCAACTGGAACTGCTGGAGAAGCTCGGGGAGGCGCTCTACCTGGCCCAGCTGATCGAGCAGCCGGAGTCCTGACGCCCGGCCGTGCCCTCAGGCCGCGCGCAACGACCGGACCGGCAGCGCGGCCGGAGCCTGGGCCCCGTCCTGCGGACCGGCCTCCGCCTCCGCGTCGGCGAGCCCCAGCTTGGCCGCCAGCCGGGCGGTCGGGCAGGGACGCGCGCCGTGCTCGCCGAGCAGGGCCTGGATCCGGCGCACGCAGGAGCCGCAGTCGGTGCCGGCCTTGCAGCCCCGCGCGATCTGGCGCGGGGTGTTGGCACCCGCGTCGATCTCCTTCTTCACCTGGGCCTCGGTGACCGCATGGCACATGCACACGTACATCGCGGCTCTCCCGGGGTGGTGCGAAGGCGACTGGCTCGAATCGATCTTGACTAAGGCATGCCTTAGTTCACTAAGCCTCACCTTACCCGGCGATCCGGGCAGGAAAAAGCCCCTCCGGGCTCGGGAATCCCGAATCCGGAGGGGCTTTCGTCACATCGGGGCCGGCCGCGGGGCCCGCCGGGACGCGGAGGCTCAGTTGCCGCCGCGGTACATCTCGGCCACCAGGAAGGCCAGGTCCAGCGACTGGCTGCGGTTGAGCCGCGGGTCGCAGGCCGTCTCGTAGCGCTGGTGCAGGTCGTCGACCAGCACCTCGTCGCCGCCGCCGACGCACTCGGTGACGTCGTCGCCGGTCAGCTCCACGTGGATGCCGCCCGGGTGGGTGCCCAGCCCGCGGTGCACCTCGAAGAAGCCCTTGACCTCGTCGAGCACGTCGTCGAAGCGGCGGGTCTTGTGGCCGCTGGAGGCCTCGAAGGTGTTGCCGTGCATCGGGTCGCAGATCCAGACCGGCTGCGCGCCGGAGGCGGTGACCTTCTCCACCAGGGTGGGCAGGTGGTCGCGGATCTTGCCCGCGCCCATCCGGGTGATGAAGGTGAGTCGACCGGGCTCGCGCTCCGGGTCCAGCTTCTCGATCAGGGTGAGCGCCTCGTCGACCGAGGTGGTCGGGCCGAGCTTCACCCCGATCGGGTTGCGGATCTTGGACGCGAACTCGATGTGCGCGTGGTCCAGCTGGCGGGTGCGCTCACCGATCCAGACCATGTGGCCGGAGACGTCGTACAGCTCGCCGGTCCGCGAGTCCACGCGGGTCAGCGCGGTCTCGTAGTCGAGGATCAGCGCCTCGTGCGAGGAGTAGAACTCGACGGTCTTGAACTCCTCCGGCGCCACGCCGCAGGCGTTCATGAACGCCAGCGCGTTGTCGATCTCGCGGGCGAGCTGCTCGTAGCGCTGGCCGGCCGGCGAGTTCCGCACGAAGTCCTGGTTCCAGGCGTGCACCTGGCGCAGGTCGGCGTATCCACCGGTGGTGAAGGCGCGGACCAGGTTGAGCGTCGCGGCGGAGGCGTTGTACATCCGCTTCAGGCGCTCCGGGTCCGGGTTGCGGGACTCGGGGGTGAAGTCGAAGCCGTTCACCGAGTCGCCGCGGTAGACCGGCAGGGTCACGCCGTCGCGGGTCTCGGTCGACTTGGAACGCGGCTTGGAGTACTGGCCGGCGATCCGGCCGACCTTCACCACGGGGACGGAAGCGGCGTACGTGAGTACGGCGGCCATCTGCAGCAGGGTCTTCAGCTTGTTGCGGATGTGCTCGGCCGAGACACCGTCGAAGGCCTCGGCGCAGTCACCGCCCTGCAGGAGGAACGCCTCACCACGCGCGACGGCACCGAGCCGGGCGCGCAGCTGGTCGCACTCGCCGGCGAAGACGAGCGGCGGATAGGAGGCGAGCTCCGCAAGGGTCTTGCGCAGAGCCTCGTGGTCCGGCCATTCAGGCTGCTGCGCCGCGGGCAGGGACTGCCAGGGGTGGGGATTCGTCACGGTCACACGGCAAGGCTACGGGGTGCGACAACCGATTTGTGACCGCCGCTCGCTGGGTGAGACGCGCGGTGGACAATCGTGTGAGGCGTCTCACGCCGCCCGCCGGATCCGCTACTCTCGACCCATGAACGCGCCGCACACCTTCTCCTGGTGGTGGGTCGACCCCTCGGGTGGCCCACAGATCCCGCGTTCCTAGACGAACACGACGGCCGCCCCTCGGGGCGGCCGTCGGCGTTTGCGCAGACGGCCCTCCCGGGAGCGGAACCCCGAGCACCGCCCCCCGCCCTCCCCGGAAGGAAGCCGCCACCGTGACCACCGCAGCCGACCTGCTCGCCCGCCTCACCGGCCCCGACGCCCCGGCCTTCGCCCTGCTGCACCGCCGCGCCCCCCGGCTCGCCCCGGACACCGTCGAGGTGCTGCTGGGCACCGTCGACAGCCACGAGCGCCTCGCCGACCTGCCGGTGCGCGACGGCGTGCCGGCCGACGGCCCGGTGCACGACCTGCTCGCGCTCGTCCCGTTCCGGCAGATCCGCGAGCGCGGCTTCGAGGCGGTGGACGACGCCACCCCGCTGCAGGCCCTCGCGGTCACCGAGCAGTACGCCCTCCCGCTGGCCGAGCTGCTCCCGGCGCTCCCGCGGGTACCGGTCGCGCTGACCGACGGCGCGTTCGACATCGACGACGAGGAGTACGCCGACATCGTCCGCCGGGTGATCAAGGACGAGATCGGGCGCGGCGAGGGCGCCAACTTCGTGATCCGGCGCGACTTCACCGCCACCCTGGAGGACTACTCCCCCGCGCTCGCGCTGACGCTCTTCCGCCGGCTGCTCGAACAGGAGCGCGGCGCCTACTGGACCTTCCTGGTGCACACCGGGGAACGCGTCCTGGTCGGCGCCTCCCCCGAGGTGCACGTCCGGCAGAGCGGCGGCACCGTCGTGATGAACCCGATCTCCGGCACCTACCGCTATCCGGCCGCCGGCTCCGACATCGACTCGCTGCTCGCCTTCCTCCGCGACCCCAAGGAGCTGGAGGAGCTCACCATGGTGGTCGACGAGGAACTCAAGATGATGTGCACCGTGGGCGACCTCGGCGGCCAGGTGCTCGGCCCCCGGCTGAAGGAGATGTCCCACCTCGCGCACACCGAGTACGAGCTGCGCGGGCGCACCTCGCTGGACGTCCGCGAGGTGCTGAAGGAGACCATGTTCGCCGCCACCGTCACCGGCAGCCCGGTCCAGAACGCCACCCGGGTGATCAGCCGCTACGAGCGCGGCGGGCGCGGCTACTACGCCGGTGCCCTCGCCCTGATCGGCCGCTCGGCCAGCGGCGGCCAGCAGCTGGACTCCCCGATCTGCATCCGCACCGCCGACATCGACCCGGCCACCGGCCGGCTGGTGGTCCGGGTCGGCGCGACGCTGGTCCGCCACTCCGACCCGGAGTCCGAGGTCGCCGAGACCCACGCCAAGGCCGCCGGGGTGCTCACCGCGATCGGCGCCCGCCCGGCCGGCGCCCGGGTGCCCAACCCCACCGGCCCCCGGCTCGGCGACGACCACCGGGTCCAGGCCGCGCTGGACGCCCGGCGCGCCGACCTCGCCCCGTTCTGGCTGCGGATGCAGGAACCCGCCCGGGTCACCCTGACCGAGCCGACCCTGGTGGTGGACGGCGAGGACACCTTCACCTCGATGCTCGCCCACCTGCTGACCTCGCTCGGGCACCGGGTCGACGTGGTCCGGTTCGACGAGCCTGGCCTGCGCGAGCGGGTCGCCGCCCACGTCGGCCCGCTGGTGCTCGGCCCCGGCCCGGGCGACCCGGCCGCCGCCGACGACCCCAAGATGGCCGT
Organism: Kitasatospora sp. NPDC059327; assembly: GCF_042752535.1. Lineage (NCBI taxonomy): Bacteria > Bacillati > Actinomycetota > Actinomycetes > Kitasatosporales > Streptomycetaceae > Kitasatospora > Kitasatospora sp. NPDC059327. Next base: position 130,487 of record NZ_JBHYYB010000013.1, read on the forward strand.
GCTGCGCCCGATCGTCGCCGACGCGCTGGCCGCCGTCCGCTCCGGCACCCGCACCGCGCCGCTGCTCGCGGTCTGCCTGAGCCACCAACTGCTCGCGGAGGTGCTCGGCCTGCCGCTGGCCCGCAAGGCGGTACCCCACCAGGGCGCGCAGGAGACGGTCGAACTCTTCGGCACCCGGCAGACGGTGGGCTTCTACAACACCTTCACCGCGCGCTGCTCGGACCAGGACGCCGCCCGGCTCGCCGCCGAGGGCGTCGAGGTCTCCCGGGACGAACTGACCGGCGACGTCCACGCGCTGCGCGGCCCCGGCTTCGCCGGCCTGCAGTTCCACCCGGAGTCGGTGCTCACCCGGGACGGCGTCGGCATCGTCGCCGGACTGCTCCGGGAGGCCGCCGGCCTCCGCGGCTGAGGCCCCGGCCGAGGCCACGGGTCGGGGCGTGCCGGACGGCGTGCCCCGACCCGGACCACCGCGCCGGCCGGGTCAGATCTCGTCGTCCAGACCCTGCTCGATCGCGTACCGGACCAGCTCGACCCGGTTGTGCAACTGGAGCTTGCCGAGGGTGTTCTGGACGTGGTTCTGCACCGTGCGGTGGGAGAGCACCAGCCGGTCGGCGATCTGCCGGTAGGACAGGCCCTTGGCGACCAGCCGCAGCACCTCGGTCTCCCGCGCGGTCAGCTGCGGGGCGGCGGGGGCCGTCGGAGCGGCGGGCTCGGCCGCCAGCCGGCGGAACTCGCCCAGCACCAGGCCGGCCAGGCCCGGGGTGAAGACCGCGTCGCCGACGGCGGTCCGGCGCACCGCGTCCAGCAGTTCCTCGCGGCCGGCCGACTTCACCAGATAGCCGGTCGCGCCGGACTTCACCGCCTCCAGCACGTCCGCGTGCTCACCGCTCGCGGAGAGCACCAGGACGCGCACCGAAGGGTCCTGGGCGACCACCTGACGGCACGCCTCGGCGCCGGACAGGCCGGGCAGGTTGAGGTCCAGCACCACCACCTGCGGGGCGCAGGCCCGGGCCCGGCGGACGGCCTCCTCGCCGTCCCCGGCGGTGGCCACCACGTCCAGCCCGGCCTCGGCGAGATCGCGCGAGACGGCGTCGCGCCACATCGGGTGGTCGTCCACCACCATGACCCGGACCGGCCGGTCCGGCGACCGGCCGGCCGTCGACTGATCAGTCATCAGAACCCTTCCTCGGGACCCGCAGTTCGACCTCGACGCCCTCGCCGGGCACCGAGTACAGCTCGGCCGTGCCACCGAGGTCCAGCAGCCGGCCGCGGATCGACTGCGAGACGCCGAGCCGGCCCGCCCGCTCCGCCTCCCCGAGCCGGCCGGGCGGGAAGCCCGGACCGTCGTCACGGATGCTGACCGTGACCGCCCGCGGCTCGTCCTCCAGCAGGATCCAGGCGTGCGCCCCGGGCCCGGCGTGCCGCCGCACGTTGTCCACCGCGGCGCCGACGGCGGCGGCCAGCTCGCCGGCCGCCGGTCCGGGCAGCAGCACCGGAGTGCCGGGGGCGGAGAGCGTGATCAGCTCGTCCGCGTAGGAACCGAGCAGGGTGCGGAGGTCCTGCGGCTCCGACGACGCGCGCTGGGCGGGCAGCGGGCCGCCGCTCATCAGGGCCCGCAGCGCGCGCTCCTGCTCGCCGGCCAGCCGGCCGAGCTCGGCGAAGTCCGCGCCCCGGCCGGGGCCCTGCTCCCCGCCGCGGCGCTGGACCAGGGCGAGCACCTGGAGCACCCCGTCGTGGATGTCCCGGGACAGCCGCTCGCGCTCCCGGTTCGCGGCCTCGACCTGGAGCGCCCGGGTCAGCGTCGCCTCGCTGGCACGGGCGAGTTCGATGACGTAACCGATCGCGCAACCGGCCACCATCAGCAGCACGATGTTGTGGATGTTGTCCCCGGTCGGACCGCCGTGACCGAGGATGTTGGCCACCCCGATCACCGACCCGGCCGCCGCCGCCCAGCGCCAGCCGCCCCGGCCCGCGAAGCCCAGGACGGTACCGGCCGCCCAGATGGTCGGCAGGGTGGGCGCGCCGTGGCCGATCCGGGCCGGGTCGTCGATCATCCCGCTCATCACGATGCCGGTGACGACGAGGGTGAGGTCGGTGCCGAGCACGTACCAGGTACAGCGCTGCGGTCCGGCGAAGGCACGGGTGCTGGCCAGCGTCCACAGCGTCAGCGCGCCGAGGTAGATCCAGCCGGCGACGGGGTGCAGGAACTCCAGGTAGGAGTCGAGGTAGCGCAGCACCGCGTAGCAGAGCGCGAGCACCCGGAAGAACGAGATGGCCCGCCAGAGCGGCAGTTCGACGGACATGCCGCCGGCCGCGACCGCTCCGCCGACCGCCCCGGTTCTGCTGCCGTCCGTCATCTCCGCGCCCCTCCCCCGGGCGGGCGGGCCCAGGGCTTGTCGCCCTAGGCCGGCCCGCTCTCCTTCTGGTCCTGCTCCGCGGCCTTCTGATCCTGCTCGGCGGCCTTCTGATCCTGCTCGGCGGCCTTCTGGGCCTTCTCCGCCTTGGCGGCGGCCTGCTCGGCCTTCTGGACGGCCTTGCGCTCGGCGTCGGCACGCTTCTTGTCGTCGGCGATCTGCCGCTTGGCGGCGGTCGCGTAGATGTCCACGTACTCCTGGCCGGAGAGCCGCATGATCTCGTACATCACCTCGTCCGTCACCGAACGGAGGATGAAGCGGTCGTTCTCCATGCCGTGGTAGCGGGAGAAGTCCAGCGGGCGGCCGATCCGGATACCGGGACGGGTACCGAAGTTGGGGACGACCTGGCCGGGCGGCTGCACCTTCTCGGTGTCGATCATCGCGACCGGGATCACCGGGGCCCCGGTGGCCAGCGCGACGCGGGCCAGACCGCCGACCTTGCCGCGGTACAGCTTGCCGTCGGGCGAGCGGGTGCCCTCCGGGTAGACGCCGAACAGCTCACCGCGCTCCAGCACCGCGATGGCGCTGCGGATCGCCGCCTCGCCGGCGCCGCGCACGCCCGAGCGGTCCACCGGCAGCTGGCCGACGCCCTTGAAGAAGGCCGCCGTCAGCTTGCCCTTCAGGCCCGGCGTGTTGAAGTACTCGGCCTTGGCGATGAAGGTCACCCGCCGCTTGATCAGCGCGGGGAAGAAGAAGGAGTCCGAGAAGGAGAGGTGGTTGCTCGCGATGATCGCGGCGCCCTCGGTGGGGATGTTCTCCTCACCCTCGATCCACGGCCGGAAGAAGATCCGAAGCAGTGGCGCGACGATCATCTTCATCAGTCGGTAGAACAACCCGGGCCTCCTGTTATGCGGACCGGTCGATCCTAATGCCCCGCGACCACCGCCCGCGCCCCGCCCCGCCCCGCCGGGGGTGTCCGGCAGGTCCGGCACGGGCTGTACGACGCGTGCGGACGCGTGGGACGATGCGGTTTCCGCAGCCCGCCGTTCCGCCGTACCCCCGTGCCAACGCGCCGCCGCCCGCGAAGGAGCCCGTCATGCCGCTGCTGCCCGGTGCCGAACCGTACCGCCACCGGGGCGGACCGGTGGGCGTCCTGCTCTGCCACGGGTTCACCGGCTCGCCGCAGTCGCTGCGCCCGTGGGCCGAGGAGCTCGCGGCGGCCGGGTTCACCGTCTCGCTGCCACTGCTGCCCGGCCACGGCACCCGCTGGCAGGACATGCAGGTGACCCGCTGGGAGGACTGGTACGCGGAGGTCGAGCGGGAGCTGCTGACGCTGTCCGCCGAGTGCGAGCAGGTCTTCGTCCTCGCCCTGTCGATGGGCGGTGCGCTGGCCCTGCGGCTGGCCGCGGTGCACGGCCCGGTGGTGTCCGGACTGGTGCTGGTCAACCCGTCGGTGCGTTCCGACAACCCCGCGAGTGTGCTGCTTCCGGTGCTGCGCCACCTGGTGCCGAGCCTGCCCGGGGTCGCCAACGACATCGCCCGGCCGGGCTCGGTCGAGGTCGGCTACGACCGGACGCCGCTGCACGCGGCCTGGTCGCTGGCCCGGCTCTGGAAGGACGTCCAGCGCCGGCTCCCGCGGGTGACCCAGCCGGTGCTGCTCTTCCGCAGTCCGCAGGACCACGTGGTCTCCCCGGCCAACTCGGAACTGGTGCTGGCCCGGATATCCTCGACCGACGTGACGGAGCGGTTGTGCCAGCGCAGCTACCACGTCGCGACGCTGGACCACGACGCGGCGGAAATATTCGCGGCCGGCCAGGACTTCATCCGACGGCTGGCTCCCGCACACGCGGCGGGCGTCACCCGGGTCGAATCCGACGATCACCAAGGCTGAAGGGCCGGAAGTGCACGAGAGCAGCACGGCGGGCGGCGAGGACGAGGCGCCCCGCGAGGACGCGGAGAACACGAAGGCGGACGCCGCGAAGGCCGAGGCCGCCAAGGCCGACGGGGTGAGGGCGGACGGCGTCAAGGCCGAGGGTGTGAAGGGCGGGGGCGCCACCGGGGAGGCCGCGGAGGCCGCTCCGGCGCCCGAACCGCCCCGGGTGCGGCGTGCGCCGGAACGCAGCCAGGCCGAGCAGGACGAGATCTTCGCCGCGCTGGTCGCCCAGTTCGACGACCCCGTCGACCTCAACAACCCGAACTGGCCCGAGGTCGAGGACCTCCGGGCGCGCGGCGACGTCAAGGGCGGCTTCAAGGAGGGCGCCGACCGGCACGGCGACCCGGACGACCTCGCCGACCTGGCGCCGCAGCCCCGGCCCCGCTCCACCCGGCCGGTGATGCCCGCCGCCGGCTCGGGACCGCGCGACTTCGAGCTGACCGAGGAGACGGACGAGGGCCACTTCGTCCCGCCGGAGCCGCCGCCGCTGCCCGCCGGGGACGTCACCGCCAGGTTCGCCTGGCTCGCGGTGCTCGGCGGGCCGGCCCTGCTGCTGTTCGACGCGGTGGTCTGGCGCGAGGTGTCCGGCTGGCCGGCCTGGGTCGGCGTGACCGCCTTCCTCGGCGGCTTCGTCACCCTGGTGGCCCGGATGAAGGAGCGCGACGAGGACGAGCCGGAGGACCCGCACGGCGGCGCCGTCGTCTGACGCCGGTCACCGGCCCCTTCTTCCGGTCACCCGGGCAGGCGGGGGGCCGGTCCCGCGGGACGCCCCGCGTCCACCGCCGGGCGGCGGACGCGGGGCCCCACCGGGGTGGGTCAGGCGAAGGTGTTGGTGCTCCAGATCGCACCGCCGACGCCCTCGCCGCCCTCCTTCTTGTAGATGACCAGGTTGCCGTCGTCCTGGAGCTTCATGAACGCGCCCGCGCTCCACCAGGTGGCGGAGTTCCAGACCGAGCCGACGCCGTTGCCCTGGCCCGCCGGGTAGACGACCGCGTTGCCGTCGCTCTGCATGACGAAGTACCCGAAGGTGCTGGTGTACGTGCCGCTGCCCCACAGGTAGGCGCCGTCGCTCTTGCGGTACACGGCGAAGTTGCCGTCCCGCTGCATGATCAGCACGGTCGACCTGGCCTCGGCCCACTGCGCGGACCAGACCGGCTGGCCGGAGGAGATGGTGGTCCCGATCCGGGTCGAGCCGGAGCCCCACAGCGCGCCGCCCACGAGCGGGCCGCCGTCCTTCTTGTAGACGACGAGGTTGCCGTCGTCCTGGAGGCTCAGGTAGTTGCCCGCCGCGGTCCAGGTGGCGGTGTTCCAGATCGGCCGGTTGTCGGCCGTGTAGACGACGAAGTTGCCGTCGGGCTGCAGCCAGGCGTAGGCGCCGGGATTGCCGCCGGTGCCGGTCGCCCAGACCACGCCGTTGGGGATGCCCTTGTGGGTGATGGTCAGGTTGCCGTCCGACCCCATGGTCAGCTGCAGGTCACGGCCCGCGAGGGTCTGACCGGAGGCCAGCTTGGTGTCGGGGGCGAGCAGGGCCTGGTCGGTCGAGGAGGTGTCGGCGATCCACTGGCGGATGTCGTCGACCCGGGTCTCGACCGCGTCGGTGCGGGTCTCGGTGGAGCCGAAGCAGCCGCCCTGCCAGGAGAGGCTGTGGACGCCCGCCAGGACGGCGGTGGCGCCGTTCTCCTTGAAGGTCGGGCCGCCGGTGTCGCCCTTGCAGATCGCGCCGGTGGCCGGGGCCTTGGGGGCGAGGGTGACGGTGGTCGCCGCGGCGGACTTCACCGTCACGGCCGCGCTGTGCAGACGGGTCGGCACCCACTCGTCGGCGGTGCGGCCGTAGCCGGTGGCGCGCAGCGTGTCGCCGACCGCCGGGGCGGCGGTGGCGAGCGCCACCGGGGCGACGCCGAAGACCGGGCTGGCCAGCCGGGCCAGCACGAGGTCGCGGTCGGCGCGGGGCTTGAGGTCGATCACCTCGACGGACTTCCCGGCCGTGCCGCCCAGGTCGGCGCGGCCGACCGTGGCGACGGTCTTGTCGGCGGGGCGTCCGGCGGGCACCGTCGAGGGGTTGGCCGGGTCGGCGGCGAAGCAGCTGGCGGCGGTGATCACCCAGGTGGGATTGATCAGGGCCGCGGAGCAGGAGCGCTTGCCCTCGCCGATGTCGAGCTTGGCCGTGAAGGCGTAACCGCCGTCGGCCACCGGGTCGCCGACGACGGCGCCGGCGGGCACCGTGCCGAGGACGAGCAGGCCGGCGGCGGTGGTGGTGAGGAGGCTGGTCATCCACGCGACACGTGGACGCTTGAGCTGCATCTGTCGATCACCTTTGGTCAGAGGTGGGAGAGGGGATCGGGGGGGGCGACGGCACGGGCGCACCCGCCCGGACGGCCCGGTGCCCGGGCATGCGGACAGGGCCGGCCGGAGCGGGTGTGCGGAATCGCCGTAGGGCGGCCCGAGGGAGTACGTCGCCGTCGGGCGGCAGGAGGACGGCGCCTGAGGCGGCGCGCGTCCGGTGGTCAGGCCGACGCGGTCGCGCGCGTCGGCTCCGGTGACACCTCGGTGTCCGGCGGTCGCCTGCCGATATCTGCGTTCATCACGCCAAATCCCCCGTTTTCTGGCACGCCGATCAGCGATGTGGAAGGACCACAGCCCCCATCACCGGATCGATCTTCACACAAATACCACCTCGGGGGTCGCCGGCGGCAGGTCACCCACGAGATTTCGCCGCCACCCGGTGCGAAACGTCCCGTACATGACGATTGTTCAGATCTGCTGAACCCAGGGATGGCCGGAAGTTCACCGGCGCGCGGGGCGGCGGCACCGGCACGCCGGTGCCGGTGCCGATGCGGAGACGCGGCGGCCCCCGGCCCCGGCGGTCAGCCGGCCGGCAGCTCCAGGACGGCGAGCACCGGCAAGTGGTCGGTGGCGGCCCGCAGATCGGCCTCCGTGACACCGGTCAGACCGTGCGGCACTCCGCAGGCGAGCACCCGGACCTCGGGGGTGGCGAAGACGGCGTCGATCCGCTGGTAGGGATTCTCCGGGACGGACGTGAAGGTGCCGCCCCAGGGCGCCGCGAGGTGGCCGTCCTGCAGCCGGCCGGCCAGCAGCTGCCAGCCGGCGCCGTCCGGGTGCTCGTTGAAGTCCCCTGCCACGATGCCCGGTTCGGCGAACCTCAGCTGGTCGAGCAGCAGCTCGAACTGGCCGTAGCGCTCCTCGGCGTCCAGGCTCAGATGGCAGCTGGTGACGGTGAAGGGTGCCGAGCCGGTGACCCGGACCAGCGCGCTTGCGAAGCCTCGCGCGTGCAGCCCGCGGGTCTTGGGCAGCAGTCGGTCGTGGACGGCGAGCAGGTCCACGCCGAGCCGGCCGAGCAGCAGCGGACCGGCGGCGGTCCGGCCGCCGCCGGCCAGCACCACGGTGCCGGTCTGCCGCGCCAGCCAGGCCGCCTGCCCCTCGGGGCGCCAGTAGCGCGGCGACTCCTGAACGCAGACCACGTCCGGTTCGCAGGCCCGGATCACCCGGACGAGTGCGTGCCGGTCGTCGCGCAGCGAACGGATGTTGTAGCTGAGCAACCGCAGCCGCCGCGGTCCGGGCGGCGGCAGGTCGGTCGGTCCGGCGGTCATGGCGGTCCTCCCCGTTCGTCCGGTGACGACCGTACGACAGGGGGCCGCCGGACGGGCGCGGAACACGACGGCGGCGGGTGCGCGGGCGTCCGGTCAGACGGTACGGGCCAGGTCGGCCGCACCGGCGATGCCGGCGGCGGAGCCCATCGAGGCGAGCACCACCTCGGCGCGCGGGCGGTGCACCCCACCGGTCAGGTAGTGCTCGAAGGCCTTGGTGACCGGGTCGAGCAGCAGCCGGCCGGAGTCGGAGACGCCACCGCCCAGCACGAAGACGGCCGGGTCGAAGAGCGCGGCGAGGTCGGCCATGCCCCGGCCCAGCCAGTCGGCCAGCTCCGCGTAGCACTCCAGGGCGAGCGGGTCGCCCGCCTCGGCGGCCTCGGTGATGTGGATGCCGCGGATGGTCTCGGCGACGCCGTCGTTGAGCTCCAGCATCCGCCGGCCGCGCACCGGGTCGGCGGCGGCCGCCTCCCGGCCGTAGCGGCGCAGCGCCCGGCCCGAGCCGTACTGCTCCCAGCACCCCTTGCCACCGCAGCCGCAGGGCAGGCCGTCGGGGACCATGTTGAGGTGACCGATCTCGCCGGCCACACCGAACCGGCCGCGGTGCAGCCGGCCGTCCAGGACGATCCCGCCGCCGATACCGGTGCCGACGGTGATCAGCACCATGTCCGAGTGCTCGGCGGCGGCGCCGAAGCGGAACTCGGCCCAGGCGGCGCAGTTGGCGTCGTTCTCGACCACGGTGTCCAGGCCGGCGAGCTCCTCGATCCGGCCGCGCAGCGGCTCGTCCTCCCAGTCGATGTTGGGGGCGAAGATCACCGTGGAGCGGTCGCGGTCGACGAAGCCGGGGGCGCCGACGCCGGCCGCCACCACATCGGGGTACTGCTCCTTGAGCTCGCGCACGGCCTGCGCGATGGCGTCGACCGCCCACTGCGGGTCGGCCGGGGTGGGCACCCTGGTCCGGGCCAGGATCTCGCCCGCCTCGTTGACCACACCTGCCGCGATCTTGGTCCCGCCGACGTCGACGCCGATGGTCAGAGCCATGTGTCCCTCAGCTATTCACTCGTTCCCGCTGGACGGAACGGTACCGCCCAACCCTGCCCCCGTACACACCGTCGCCTACATTAACCGAAGACAATTCGCGCCCAAGCTCGCCGACCAGCTTCAAAAGTCGTACATTACGCCCCGCTCCGTCACAGCAGAGGCCCACACGGTCACCACCCGGAGGTCAGGGCTTCACTGCTTGTCGGACGGTCCGTCAGGCGTGTCGAGGTCGATCCGCTCGCTGCGGGCGCCGTCACCGGCCGTCCAGCGGTACTCGTGGCCGGCCACGGCGGCCCGGTAGGCGGCCACCAGCTCGCCACCGGCGGCGGCCAGGCCGGTACCGGCGGCCGACAGGTGCTCGTACACCTCGGGCTGCTTCTCGCGCAGGCGGTCGGCCAGGCCGGCCAGCGAGATCAGGGTCTCGGCGCTCGCCTCCTGCGCCTTCTGCCCGACGACGGAGGCGAACCGGCGCACCTCGTCCACCAACGGGCCCAGCTCCGGGCCGAACGGGTGCTCGGCGGACTGCTCGGTGCGGTCGTCGGCAGTGGTCATCGCGGGCGTCTCCTCAGCTCCGGCCGCGCCTGCGGCCCCTGGCCCCGACGCTACCGGACCGGCCCCGCGGCCCCGACGGGCTCTGCCACCGGGGCCGGAGCCGTGGCTGAGGCCGGAGCCGGGACGAGAGCGGGGGCCGTGGCTGAGGCGAGGGCCGGGACGACGGCACCGGCCGGGGCCACGGCGAGGGGCCGGGGCCGGGCACCGCCCGACGGACCGGCCACCGGCAGCGACCGGAGCCCCGGCTGCCGGCACCGCGAAGGGCTCAGCCGCGCGGCCAGAGCGCCGGATCCGGCGCGAAGCGGACGGTGAGCTCCCCGTCGTGCAGGCCCGCGCCAGCGACGGTACAGCGGCGCAGCGCCGAGGGCAGCGCGAGCACCCGGCGGTGGGCGCCGAGGCTGATCTTGAGTTCGTCGCCGCGCCGCACCAGGTCCAGGTCGGCCCGCTCCGCGCCGGGCAGCGGGAGGTGCCAGACCAGCAGCCCGTCCTCGGCCAGCCGGTCCTCGACGGTCCACGGCTCGGGGTCGAGCGGGGCCGGACCGGGACCGGCGCCGTACAGGCGGTCGGCGACGGCCTCCAGGGTGACCTCGGCGCATCCGGTGACCAGCACCGGGACGTCGCTCGCGGCGGTCAGCCCGGCGAGCTCCTCCCGCCGGCGGCGGGCCAGCCCGGCCAGCCAGGGGTCGGCCGAGTCGACGGCGGCGTCCGGCAGCGCGCCGTGCACCACCACGGCGTCCGGCCGGTGACCGTGCAGGGCCAGCCCGGCCCGGATCCGGCGGAGCTCCTCGTGGGGGTGGGCGTCGGCGGCGGTGACCAGCCGGACGCTGGTGCCGGGTGCGGCGATCGCCGCACGGGCCTCGGTGAGGGCGGCGGCGGCCTTGGTCCGGCCTTCGTAGAGCCAGTCGGCGGGCATCGGCACCCCGGCCAGACCGGCCAGCAGCGGGCGCAGCGCGCGGGCGGCCTGGCGCTGCTCGGGCACCAGCCGGGCCAGGTAGCGCTCCAGCTGTTCGGGCAGGGCGAGCGTGGCGATCAGTTCGGCGGGCGGCGGGCCCAGCACCACCAGGACGTCGGCCTCGACGGCGGGCAGGGCGCGGAGCAGGGCGAGCCGGGCGGTGCCGGGGAGCGCGGTGAGCTCCTCGGGGTCGAGCGGGTCCGCGCCGAGCAGGTCCAGGGCGGGCTTGATCCGGCCGCCGATCTCGCCGAGGGCGTGCCGGAACGCGGCCTGTTCGTCGATCCGGGCCACGGTCAGGCCGGGCGCGTACCCGGCCGGTTCGGGCTCCAGTCGGGTACCGAGGACGGTGTCCAGGGTGCGGTGCGGGTCGTCGGCGGCCAGCAGCAGGGTGCGCCGGCCCTGCCGGGCGGCGTGCAGGGCGGTGGCGGCCGCCACCGCGGGCGCCGCCGTGTCACCGCTGACCAGGATGGTGCGTGTCGCCGTCATGCCGTGCGGCCCCGTCTTCCCGGCGTCAGCCCTCGACGCGCTTCTTCAGCCCGGCCAGGGCCCGGTCGATGATGACCTTCTCGGCCTTGCGCTTGATCATTCCAAGCATCGGGATCTTGACGTCGACCGCCAGCTGGTAGGTGACCTCGGTCCGGCCGCCGTCCAGCGGGGCGAGCGAGTAGGAGCCGTCCAGCGAGCGGAGCATCTGGCTGCGCACCAGCGTCCAGCCGACCTCGCGGTCCCCGTCCCAGGTGTAGGCGAGCACGTGCTCGTCACGGATGGCGCCGGCGTCGAGCAGCAGGCGCACCTGGGCGGCGCGGCCGTTCTCGGCGGTCTCCAGCACCTCGATCTCCTTCACCTCGCCGGTCCAGGCCGGGTAGGCGGCGAAGTCGGCGATCACGGCCATGACCGTCGCCGGGGTCGCGTCGATGGTGATGCTCGACCTGGTGTGCTCCGCCATGGAATGGCCCTCCGCGTCGTCCCTTGCTGCCGGCCCGGCCGAGCCTGCTCGGTCGGGTGCGCCCGGAGCAGGCTATCGCGACCGGCGATCCCTCAGGTCCAGGGCTCGGGGGGCGCGGAAGTCGCGGGCTCGGGGCGCTCGCAGGCTACCGGCCGGTCACCCCCGGGCTGTCGTAGGGTGCCATTCGAACGACCCGGTCACGGCCTGGTCGGACCGGGTAAAGGTGTGACACTTCGAACACCGGAGCCGACCCCCCTGGTCGAAGCTGCCTACCGGGCAGTAACGTCCTGCCGTCCCGCAGCGTCGCGAACGAGGAGCAGTCTTGCTCGACTTCAGCCTTCCGGCCCTCTACCAGGTACCGAGCGGCGGTAACCTCTCCGACCTCGTGCACCAGAACGCCGAGCGGCACCCGGACGTCGTGGTGCTCAGCCGCAAGGTGGACGGCCGGTGGCAGGAGTTGACCGCCGCCCAGTTCCTGGTCGAGGTGCACGCCGCCGCCAAGGGCCTGATCGCCTCCGGCATCGAGCCCGGCGACCGGGTGGGCATCATGTCCCGCACCCGCTACGAGTGGACGCTGCTGGACTTCGCGATCTGGACGGCCGGCGCGATCACCGTGCCGGTGTACGAGACCTCCTCCGCCGAGCAGGTGGAGTGGATCCTCGGCGACTCGGGGGCGGTGGCCGTCCTCACCGAGACCGCCCAGCACGCGGCCGTGGTCGAGGGGGTCCGGGAGCGCCTGCCGCTGCTGCGGCAGACCTGGCAGATCGAGGCCGGCGCGGTGGCGGCACTGGCCGGGGCGGGGCAGCAGGTCGCCGACACCACCGTCACCGAGCGCCGTTCGCTGGCGACGGCCGACTCGATCGCCACCATCGTCTACACCTCGGGCACCACCGGCCGCCCCAAGGGCTGCCAGCTGACCCACGCCAACTTCATGGCCGAGTGCGGCAACATCGTGGAGCGGCTGGCCCCGCTGTTCCGCACCGGCGAGAGCTCGGTCCTGCTCTTCCTGCCGCTGGCCCACGTGCTCGGCCGGATCGCGGAGATCGCCCCCGCGATGGCCCCGATCAAGCTCGGCCACGTGTCGGACATCAAGGACGTCACCGCCGAGCTGGCGGCGTTCCGGCCCACCCTGATCCTGGGTGTGCCGAGAGTCTTCGAGAAGGTCTACAACACCGCCCGCGCCAAGGCCCAGGCCGACGGCAAGGGCAAGATCTTCGACAAGGCCGCCGACACCGCGATCGCCTACAGCCGGGCGCTGGACGCCGGCCGTGCGGGCCTGGGCCTGCGGATCAAGCACAGGATCTTCGACAAGCTGGTCTACAGCAAGCTGCGCGCCGCGCTCGGCGGCCGGGCGACCCACGCGATCTCGGGCGGCGCCCCGCTCGGCGAACGCCTCGGGCACTTCTACCGGGGCATCGGCTTCACCGTGCTGGAGGGCTACGGCCTGACCGAGACCTGCGCGGCCACCGCCTTCAACCCGTGGGACAAGCCGAAGATCGGTACGGTCGGCCAGCCGCTGCCCGGCGCCGCCGTGCGGATCGCCGAGGACGGCGAGGTCCTGTTCAAGGGCCCGCAGGTGTTCACCGGGTACTGGAACAACCCGGGGGCCACCGCCGACGCGCTGAAGGACGGCTGGATCTCCACCGGCGACATCGGCTCGCTGGACTCCGAGGGCTACCTCACCATCACCGGCCGCAAGAAGGAGATCATCGTCACCGCGGGCGGCAAGAACGTCGCCCCGGCGGTGATCGAGGACCGGATCCGGGCGCACGCCCTGGTCGGCGAGGTGATGGTGGTCGGCGACCGCAAGCCGTTCATCGGCTGCCTGGTCACCGTGGACGAGGACTTCTTCCCCAAGTGGAAGGAGCTGAACGGCAAGCCGGCCACCGCCACGGTGACCGAGCTGATGGAGGACCCGGACCTGCTCGCCGCCCTCCAGTCCGCCGTGGACGACGGCAACGCCGCCGTCTCGCACGCCGAGGCGGTCAAGAAGTTCCGCCTGCTGGACACCGTCCTGTCCGAGGAGAGCGGCCACCTCACGCCCTCGCTCAAGCTCAAGCGCAACCTCGTGCTGAAGGACTTCGCGGCCGACGTCGAGGCGATCTACCGGCGCTGACCGTCCGACGGGGGCCCTGCCGCCTGGCAGGGCCCCCGTCGCGCCGTCACCCCGCCAGCAGCGAGGTGAGCCGCCCGGCCAGCAGGTCCCACCGCCAGGAGCGGTCCACCCAGCGCCGCCCGGCCTCGCCCATCCGCCGGCGCAGCTCCTCGTCGTTCAGCAGCCGGACGATCCGTTCGGCCGCGGCGGCCGGCGAACCGCCCGGCACCACGTAGCCGGTCTCGCCCTCCAGCACCGCGTCCGGCGCGCCGCCGGAGTCCCCGGCCACCACCGGCAGCCCGGTCGCCGAGGCCTCCAGGTAGACGATCCCCAGGCCCTCGACGTCCAGCCCGCCCCGCCGGGTGCGGCAGGGCATCGCGAAGACGTCCCCGGCGCCGTAGTGCGCGGGCAGCTCCGACCACGGCACCGCCCCGGTGAACCGCACCGCGTGACGGACGCCCCGGGCGTCGGCGAGCTTCTCCAGGTCCGCCCGGTAGGGGCCGTCGCCGACGATCAGCAGCACGGTGTCCGGCACCTCGGCGAGGATCTGCGGCAGCGCCTCGATCAGCGTGTCCTGGCCCTTGCGCGGCACCAGCCGGGAGACGCAGACCACCACCGGCCGGTCGGCGAGCCCCAGCCGGCGGCGCAGCTCGGCACCGCCCGAGTCGGGGTGGAAGGTCCGCTCGTCGACCCCCGGCGGCAGCTGCGCCATCCGGGCGGCCGCCTCCGGGCCGACCGCCCCGGCGATCCGGGAGCGGGTGTACTCGCCCAGGTAGGTGAGGGTGTCGGTGCCGGCGCCGATCCGGCGCAACAGCTGCCGGGCCACCGGGAGCTGGGCCCAGGCGGCCTCGTGCCCGTGCGTCATGCCGAGCAGCCGCCCGGCCCCGGCACGGCGCAGCGCCGGCGCCATCAGCCCGAGCGGGGCGGCCGCGCCGAACCAGACCGCGTCGCAGTTCTCGGCCCGGAGGATCTCCGCGGCCCGCCGGGTGACCCGCGGTGTGGGAACCATCACCTTCGTCCGGTCCCGGATCACCGGGAACGGCTGTTCGGCGTCGAAGCGGGCGACCTCACTGCCGTCACGCCAGGTCGAGGCGTAGACCACGATGCTCCCGGCGGGCTGACGGACAGCCATGTTGTGGACGAAGGCCTGGATGCCGCCGGGTCGCGGCGGGAAGTCATTGGTGACGATCAAGGTCTTGTGCATCAGGCCACGGCTCGCTCGGTCGGGGGGTGCTCGGTGTACCGCTGGGTGATCCGTACGATAGGTCAACACCATGACCCGCCGGGAACGGATCCGCGCACGGCAACCGTTTCACCCCCGGGTCTGTCCTAGTACCTAGGCAGTCGGTGCGGCCCCGCCCGGTGTGGCGCCGCGCCCGGCACCGGCCGCCCGGGCGTCCGTCGCGCGACGCCTCCGGTGGGACGTCCGAGACGAACGAGGGAGCGCAGTGGAGTTGGCCCCGGCCACCGAGTCCGGTTCACCCAGCGGCGCCGACGGCCCCGGCACGGCGCTGGCCGTCCGCCAGGAGCCCGCACCGGCCCCCGCCGGCCCCGCCAGGCGCACCGGAGCGCTCTGCGCGCTGGGCGGGACGTGGCTGGCCTCCCGGACCCTGCTGCTGCTGCTGGTGACCGGCGTGCTGCGGATGGCCGGTGGGGACATCACCACCGACGTCTGGCTGATCTACCACGGCTGGTACGGCGTCCTGCAGACCGGCACCTTCCCGCTGGACGACGTGACCTGGCAGTACCCGCCCGGCGCCGCCCTGGTGATCATGCTGCCCGGGCTGCTGCCCTGGTCGTACCTGGTCTCCTTCTGGGTGATCTGCGGGATCGCCGACGGCGTGGCGATGGCCCTGCTGGTGCGGACCGGACTGCGCAGGGGCCGGGCGCTGACCGGCGCCTGGGTCTGGGTGGCCGGTGTGCCGCTGCTCGGCCCGATGATCTACAACCGGTACGACGTCATCGTCACCGCGATCGCGGTCGCCGGCCTGCTGGCGCTGATCCGACGCCCGGCGATCGGCGGGATCCTGCTCGGCCTGGGCGGGATCATCAAGATCTGGCCGCTGATCGGCCTGATCGGCACCCCGTCGGGCCGCCGCACCCGCCGCGCCTGGACCGCCGCCGCGGCCACCGCCGTCTCGGTGGGCTTCCTGCTCGCGGCCGGGATGAACGGCGCGTTCGAGTTCCTGACCTTCCAGAAGGACCGCGGCGTCGAGGTCGAGTCGGTGGGCGCCCTGCCCCTGCACTTCGCCCGCATGGCCGGCGCCTGGGACGGCAGGGTGACGATGAACTACGGCTCGGTCGAGATGCTCGGGCCGTGGGTGACCGTGGTCGGCAAGGTGATGCTGGCCGGCAGCGTGCTGGGCTTCGGCTGGCTGCTGCTCTGGCGCTTCACCGCCAAGCGCCGCACCGCGGCCACCATGTACGACGCGGCGCTGGCCGCGCTGCTGATCTTCACCGTGACCAGCCGGGTGATCAGCCCGCAGTACCTGGTCTGGCTGGTCGGCGCGGCGGCGGTCTGCCTGACCGTGCGCACCACCAGCCAGCGCCCGGTGGCGCTGCTGGTGCTGGCCGCGACACCGCTCACCGTGGTGGAGTTCCCGCTGCTCTTCAGCGACCTGGTCGGCAGCGAGCCCTGGGCGGTCACCGCGCTGACCCTGCGCAACCTGCTGCTGCTGGCCGCCACCGGGCTCTCCTGCGTCCGGCTCTGGCGCTCGACCCGCGGGCCCGCCCAGCTCCCGGCCACCGTGGTGCTGGACCGCGCGGAGCCGGTGTCGTCCACCGGCTACCCGGTGCGCCCGGGGATCGCCTACGAGCAGGACCTGCTGGACGGCATCGACCGACCGGAGGCCCCGGCCCCGCGACGCCGCTAGGGGGTGCCGGGCTGCCGGGTGCCCGGGCCGGCCTACCCTGCCAGCCGGCGGACCTCGGCCGTCCAGAGCCCGGTGAAATCGGCCAACCCCAGCCCGAGTTCGTCCCGCAGGACACGGTCCGTGCGCTCGTCCCGGTCGGTGCCCGGGCCCGCCGCGCCGACCGCCCGGTAGAAGTCGACGAGCCGCTGCGGCCCGTAGCGGCGGGCGATCAGCTCGCAGGCCAGCCAGGACTGCTCGTAGGCCTGCGCGATGCCGGCGGCGCCGGCCGTGAAGTCCCGGTCGGCGGGCAGCGCCGAGGGCACCTTCCCGGCGGCGACGTCGCGGGCCAGCTCGGGGGCGATCTGCCGAGGCGAACGGCCGGAGTCCCGGTAGCCGGTCCAGTCGGCGACGCCCTCGGAGAGCCAGAGCGGTGTCCAGGCACGGGTGTCGGCCCGGGTCGCCACGTGCACCGCCTCGTGGGTGGTCACCACCTGGCGGCCGAAGTCGCTGAGCCCCTCGTACGCCCCGGGGTTCACCAGCACCCGGTCCGCCGGGGTGTGCCAGGGGGCGCCGGGCGCCGCGGTGGTGACCGCCGCCATGCCGCCCCAGCCCGCCGGATCGGCGTCCAGCAGCCGGCCGAACTGCTCCTCGGTGGCGGGCAGCTCCACCAGCAGCCGGCCCGCCCAGGCGCTGCCCCAGAGGGCGGTGACGGCCGGGACGGCCCGGTCGGCCACGACCGCGAGCCGCTCCGGCTCCGGCCCGCCGGCCAGGCCGAGCACCAGGCAGTGCGCGCCGCTCGCCGCCCGCACCGTCCCGAAGTCCCAGAGCGGCGCCGGTCCGCCGGTGGCCTCCTCCCGCTCGACCCGCCAGCCGTCGCCGCCGCGCAGCAGCGCCAGCCGGCGCGGGTGGACCACCGGGTACTCGTCGTAGCCGGCCACCCGGACGGTCAGCTCGGCGGTCCCGGTCAGCCGGTCCGGCCCACCGCCCGGCCCGAGCACGAGGTTGCGGTAGGCCAGCTCGACCGGGGTCGCGGACAGCCCGGCGGCCAGGGCCCGGGCCCGCTCGGCCAGCAGCCCGGTCAGCTCGGCCCGGTGGTCCGCCGCGGCCGCGGGAGCCGCCGGTGCCTCCCGGGGCCGCGAGAGCTGGGCCAGTCCGCCCGCCGCGAGCAGCAGCGCACCGCGCCGGGACAGCGCGCCGCGGCGTGACCGGGGCGCGCCTCCCGGTGGCGGGGCCGCGGGCGCGTCGGCGGGAGGTGTCGGGCCGGGCCGGCTCAGAGCCGGATCACCCCGGCGACGGGCATCGCGTTGACGCTCTCGTAGCGGACCTTGGCACCCGGGTAGGGGGCGTGCACGATCACCCCGCCACCGGCGTACATGCCGACGTGGTGCATGTCCCGGTAGAAGATCACCAGGTCTCCCGGTCGCGCGTCGGAGATGCTGACCCGCTGGCCGGCGGACGCCTGTGCCTGCGAGGTGCGCGGCAGGGTCACTCCGGCCTGCCGCCAGCTCCAGTACATCAGACCCGAACAGTCGAACGCACGGGGCCCGGTGGATCCGTACACATAGGGCGAACCGATCATCTTGACGGCGGCGGCCAGCGCGGCGGCGCCGCGTTCGGAGGCGGGCGGGGCGGTGCCCAGGTCGAGCCGGTCGGTGCCCCGGGTGGCCCGCTGCTCGGCCTCCCGGGCGTCCTGGGCCGCCAGCCGGGCCCGCTCACCGGCGCCCAGGCTGTTGAGCAGCCGCTGCGCCTTGGCCAGCCGCTGCTGGATCTGCTGCTTGCTCTCGGCGAGGGCGCGGCGGGTCTGCTCCAGCTCGGAGAGCTTCACGGAGGTCTCGGCCCGGCGCTGGTCGAGCCGGCGCTGACGGGACACCACCTCGTGCAGCGTCTCGTTCTGCCGCTCGGCGGCCTGTTCCAGGGTCCGGGCCTTGGACAGATAGCCCTCCGGGTCGGTGGACAGCATCAGCTGGACGGTCTGCGCCATCCCGCCGCCCCGGTACTCGGCACCCGCCACGGTGGCCAGGTCGCCGCGCAGCTGGTTGAGCTCGTCCTGGGCGACGGCGACCTGCTGCTGGAGCGTGCCGGTCTCGTACTGGAGGCGCTGCTGGGCGTCCAGTGCCGCGTTGTACTTCTCCGAGGCCTGCTCGGCCTCGTCGTACAGCTGCTCCACCTGCGCCTTGACGTCCTTGCGGTTCGGCGGCCCGTCGGGCGCGCCCGGGGCGGCCTGGGCGGCACCACCCGTCGCCACCCCCAGCGCGGTGGTGGCCGCGGCGGTCAGCACCAGCGCGCGGGCGAGCGCGCCGGGCAGGGGGGAACGGCGGTGCACGGCCATACGACGGTGGCTCCGATCCTGGGCCGGGGGCCCCGCCGCCGCACCGGAGCGGGCGGCTCTAGAGCGGGAGTCCGGTGGCAGACGTTAGCGAGTCCGGGCGAGCGAGTCCAAACCCCTCTCAACCCGAATATTTGACCCGCATTCGGACATCAGACCGGTCCACCGCGAAAGCCGCAGGCCCGGCCTCCCGCGAGGGGAGACCGGGCCTGCGGCAGCGGACGTCGGATCAGACACGCACGATGGCCGAGATCGGCAGCATGCTGGCGGTCTCGTACCGGACGTTCGCACCGGGCTTCGGCGCGTGGATGACCTGGCCGCCACCGACGTAGATGGCGACGTGGCTGCGGTCCGCGCGGTAGATGATCAGGTCACCGGGCTGGGCGTTGGCGATGTTGGTGCCGACGTTGGTGCCGACGGTGGCCTGGGCCTGCGAGGTGCGCGGCAGCGACACGTCGGCCTGGGCGTAGGCCCAGCTGGTGAGGCCGGAGCAGTCGAACGAGCCCGGGCCGGAGGCGCCGTAGACGTACGGCGCGCCCAGCTTGCTCTCGGCGGCGGCGATCGCGGCGGCGGCGCGCGAGCCGTTGGCGGCGGGCGCGGACGGCGCGGCGGCCGCGGCCGGGGCGGCGGGCTTGGCGGCCGACGAGGACGAGCCGGCCAGGTTGTCCCGGGTGTTGTCGCGGGAGGCCCGGTCGGCGTCCGCCTTGGCCTTGGCCTCGGCCTTGGCGGCGTCCGCCTTGGCCTTCGCCTCGGCGGCGGCCTTCTCCTCGGCCGCGCGCAGCGCCTGGCGCTCCTGCTCGGTCAGCGTGTTGAGCAGGTCCTGGGCCTTGGCCAGCTTGCCC
The DNA here is from genome assembly GCF_042752535.1 of Kitasatospora sp. NPDC059327. NCBI lineage: Bacteria > Bacillati > Actinomycetota > Actinomycetes > Kitasatosporales > Streptomycetaceae > Kitasatospora > Kitasatospora sp. NPDC059327. Next base: position 149,985 of record NZ_JBHYYB010000013.1, read on the forward strand.
TGGACCTCCTCCTTGGAGGCCTTCAGCTGCTGGGTGGTGGCTTCGAGCTCGGCGAGCTTGCCCTGGGCCTCGTTGCGGTCCTGGTCGAGCCTGCGCTGCTGCTCCTGAAGGTCCTTCAGGGCGTTGGACTGGGTGCTGCCGGCCTGGTTGATCGCACCGGCCTGGGTGAGGAAGCTGTCCGGGCTGGACGAGAGCATCAGCTGGACGGTCGGCGATATGCCGCCGTTGCGGTACTGCTCGCCGGCGATCTCGGCCAGGCCGCCCTGGGCCTCGGTCACCGAGGCCTGCTGGCGGGCCACCTTGTCCTGCAGCTCACCGACCTGCTTCTGCAGCTCCTGCTGCTTGGCCTGGGCGCCGTTGAGCTTCTCGGTGGCCTGCTCGGCCTGCTCGTTGAGCTGGTCGACCTGCTCCTTGACCTGGTCCTTGGTCGGCGTCGGGTCGGCGTGGGCGCCGGACTGCGCGGAGAGGGCGACCGCCGCTGCGGCGACACCGGTCAGGATCGAGACCCGGGCGCGGCCGGCGGGCTTGGGACGACGATGGGACGCCACGAAGGCGGACTCCTTCTTCCTACGTCCGCCTACCGGGTGAGCTGACGGGTTCGGGCCGGAAGCGTGCCCTACGACGCCTCACCGACCGTTCTCACGGTCGACCTGGCGCCGATTCACCCCGGAGGAACATGGTTCCCCGGCTCCGCTCCACAGCGCCCCCGACCACTGGGCTCCCCGTCGGGCAGACGACCTGCCCCGCTGCTTCACGAACTCGACGGCAACCCCCGCCGCCACCCGGACTGGGTGATCGACTGTGCGGTGGTTCGAGGCACGACCCTAGTAACAGAACCGTGATCCGTTCAAATCCTTGTCAGAAAAATGCCGGAAGAATATCCAAGTTCACTTGTGAATATGACCGAGTGTGATCAATGATCTACGCGGAGCTGATCGTTTGTCACCGCGACGCCGTGAACGCCGACGCCACCCCCGATCAGGGGGTGGCGTGGATCACAAGGCCGCGTCCCGGCCCGCGGGCGTGTCGTGCCGGTCCGTCAGACCCGGCGGATCGCGTTGATCGGCATCGCGTCGGCCTTCATCACCTTCACCACGTCACCGGTGTGCGGCGCGTGCACCACCATGCCGTTGCCGATGTACATCCCGACGTGGCTGCGGTCGGCGCGGTAGATGATCAGGTCGCCCGGCTGGGCCTCGGCGAGCGAGGGCACCCGGCTGCCGTAGTTGGCCTGCGCCTGCGAGGTGCGCGGCAGCGTGACGCCGGCCTTGGCGTACGACCAGACCATCAGGCCGGAGCAGTCGAAGCCGCTCGGCCCGGTGGCGCCCCACTGGTACGGCGAACCCTGCTTGCTCATCGCGTTGGCGACGGCCGCCCCGGCCATGCCGCTGGCCTGCGGCAGACTGCCCAGGTCGGCCCGCTCGCTGCCGCGCGAGGCCCGGTCCGCCTGCTGCTGGGCGGCCTTCAGCGCCGCCCGGTCCGCCGCGCTCAGCGAGTTCAGGAGGTCCTGAGCCTCCTTGAGCTTCTTGTTGACCTCCGCCTTGGACTGGTTCAGGTCCTTGGTGGTGCTGTCCAGGGAGGCCAGGATCGCGGCCGCCTCCGCCTTCTGCTGGTCCAGCCGGCGCTGCTGGTCCTGGAGGCCCTTGAGCGCGTCGGCCTGGCTGGAGCTGGCCTGCTGGACGCTGGACGCCTTGTCCAGGTAGCCGGACGGGTCGGAGGAGAGCATCAGCTGGACGGACGGGTCGATGCCGCCGGTGCGGTACTGCGCGCCCGCCACCTCGGCCAGCCCGGCCTGAAGCTGGGTCATCTGGTCCTGGCCGCGCGCCACCTGGTCCTGGAGCTGGTCCGACTGCTTGCGCAGCTGGTCGGCCCGCTCCTTGGCGCCGTTGTACTTCTCGGTGGCCTGCTCGGCCTCCTCCTGCAGCTGGTCGATCTGCGCCTTCACGTCCTCCTTCTTGGGGGACGGACTCGGCGCGGCGTGCGCGGCGACCTGGGCGGAGAGGGCGACCGCGGTCGCCGCGGCAGCGGTGAGCACGGAGACCCGCGCGCGGCTCGGCTGCTTGGGACGGCGGTGGGTGGCCAAGGGACCGGCTCCTTCTTCCAACGGACTCACCCGATTGGGTGAGAATCCGGAAAATAGGTTTGACGCCAGACCCTAGTGAAGATCCACGCTTTGCGCCACTCCCCCGATGGCGTGAACCTCCACCCACCGCCATGACTTCACCGGATCCTCACAACCCCGCAAACCGGGCGCTGACCAGGCGTCACTCCGTCCCGGACGGCTCCCGGCCGAGGTCAGGGCCGGGCCAGCCGGTTCAGCAGCAGCACGGAAGCCACGGGGCGCGCGCCGGCCTTCCGCACGCCCTCCGCGACCTCACGGTCGGCGGAAACCACCACCACCGGACGCCCCTGCGGTTCGGCCCGCACCAGCCGGCGGATCAGCTCGTCCGCCGTCTCACCGGTCCGGCTGAACCGCACCCGGACCCCGCGCGGCGGCGCCATGATGACCGGCACGTCGAGGTCCTGCCCGTCGAACACACAGGTGACCTCCGCCTGGGTGCGCTGGGCCAGCATCGCCAACCCGCCCAGCAGCCGGATCCGCTGCTGCTCCAGGGGCAGCGCCGGATAGCCGGTCTTGGTCACGTTGTAGCCGTCCACCACCAGATGGACCTGCGGGATCGCCAGCAACTGGTCCAGCAGCGCCGGATCGTCCTCCGCCAGCCCGCGCCGCGCCACGTCGTGCGGCGAGGCCGAACCCGGCACCACCGCCTCCACCAGGTCGGCCGGCCGGATCTGCGACACCGGCAGGGCCAGCTCCCGCTGCAGCCCCTGCGCCGACTGCAGCACGGTGTCCAGCAGCAGCCGCAGCCTCATGTCCTCGACGCTGCGCCCCTCGCGGGCCGACCGGCGGCCCTGCTCGGCGGCGTTCTCCAGCTCGGAGATCCGGTGCCGCAGCCGCCGCACCTCGCTCTCACCGGTGCCGCGCTCGGTGGCCGCCTGCGATCTCAGTGCCTCCAGCTCGGCGGTCACCCGGCGAGTCTCGGCCTGCGCCCGACGGGTGTCGCTCTCCAGCGAACGCACCTTCTTGCGCAGCGACTCCGCCTCCCTGCGGACGTCCTCCGACTCGGCCCGCTGCCGGTCCAGGTCGGCCCGGGCCGCGGCGCGCACCTCGGCCAGCTCCGCCTGCAGCTTCTCCGCCAGCCGGCTCGCCTCGGCCGCCGCGCCCTCGGCACCGGCCCGCTCGGCCTCCTCGCCCGCCTCGGTGACCAGCCGGCTCCAGCCCGCCGAACGCACCAGGTAGGCGGCGGCCGCCACGTCCATCGGATCGGCGGCGCCCGGCACGGTGCCCGACTCCAGCGCCTTGACCAGGTCGGGCTGCCCGAGCCGCAGCCGCTCCGCTATCCGCACCCGGAAGGCCGGCTCGGACTCCAGCGCCGCGGCCAGCGCGGTCGCGGCGTACTTGGCCCGGCGCGCCGGGGTGAACTTGGCGTACGGGCGCAGCGTCTGCGGCAACTCCCCGAGCGGCAGCCCGCCGAGCGCGTCGGCGGCGAGGCCCACCACACGCCGGCGCACCCCCTCGGGCAGCGGCCGGTCGAGCTTCTCCGCGGCGCGGCCTGCCGCCGGCTCCTCACCGCCGGCGCCGCCGGACTCCTCACCGGCGGCCTCCTCGGCGGGGGCGCCGGTGCCGGGCGCGGCAGCCCCGACCGCGTCCGGCGCCTGCGCGTCCACAGCGGGCTGCCGCCCCTGCGGTCCGGCGGGCTCCTTCGCTGCGTCCACCACGTCCTCGGCTCCGATCCTCGTCCAGCGGGGTACGGCCGTCGGCCGTACCCCTGGTCACCACGCTCCGTGCGCTCTGTCTGTATTGTCCCGCGCGGCGGACGGCCGTGCCGCGCACCGTCCGCCGCGGGGCGCGGGCATCACGCCTGCTCGGCCGCCTCGGCGCCCGGACGGGCCACCAGCTCGACCTGGTCCACCGCGTTGCACCAGCGGCAGCGCACCGACTCGACGGTCTCGCTGTGCACCTCGGTCTCCTCCACCTTGGACTCGCCGGCCAGGTCGAAGTGCAGGAACTCGGTCACCCGGGCGGTACGGGTGACATCGAAGCGGGTCAGGTTGCCGCACAGCGTGCAGCGCCAACGCGTCTCTGCGGTCAGGGCGGGGACGGTCATCGGGGGTCCTAATCCGTGTGTAGGGATTCCGGCCTGGCCCCGGCGGGGGCGGCTGGTCTTGCTGATGGACGGGTTCGTGGTGACCCGCGGGTGCCGGGTGAATCCCTGTGGGTTCCCGGCCCTGGAGGCCTTACGAGAGA